>CAYOGU010000199.1:0-6917 GCA_964403345.1 uncultured Syntrophus sp.
CCCCGGCCGTGACCCATTTCGTGTCGGGGCAAACTGAGTCACGACCCTCACCCGGAAATGGAAGGCGGGTCGTCATGCCTCCTCAAACGCCGCCGCTGCCTCATTTCTGAAACCTTGTGTTGCACCATGGTTTCATGGTGCTAAAATAATCCTTGACACCTACATCGGGAACTTCTATGCTGGGCAAACAGGTCTTACCGGTCTGACCAATTTTGAGGATCAAGATGATTTTTGAATTTGAAAAGGTAACCCAGAATCCTTTCAAGAAGAAGAGCTCCTTCATCGCCGATCAGATCCTGCGGATGATCCAATCCGGCCACTACCGGGCAGGGAGCAAGCTTCCCTCGGAGCGGATCATCGCCGAACAGATGGGGGTCAGCCGACCCTCCCTGCGCGAGGCGATCAGCGCCCTGCAGATCGTCGGCATCCTGGAAAGCCGCCCCGGGGACGGCACCTACGTCTCCGCCCCCGGACCCACAGAGGACCTCGCGCGCCGCGCCTTCTCGGTCCTCGAGGAGTACGACAGCCCCTTCGAAAACATGCAGGCCCGCAAGGTCATGGAGATCGGCACGACCCAACTGGCCATCCAGGTCGCCACCGACGAGGACCTGATGGCCATCAAGGAGGCCTGGGAAGAGAAGTGCGCCCGGGGCCGCCGCGGGGACCTGGACGACTATCAGCGTTACGGCAAGGAATTCCATCTCGCCATTGCGCGCGCCACGAAGAACCGCGTCATCGAGGCGATCATGGAAAAACTCCTCGACATGATCGTCCAGCCCCTCTGGCTCAACATGCGCAGGGAGTATTTCCTCAAGGATCCGGCCAGGATCGAACAGATGCTCGACCTCCACGACCGGATCGTCCAGGCGATCATCCGTCGCGACGCCCAGGCGGCAACCCGCGAGCTGGAGTACCATTTCGATCTCCAGATCGAACAGATCTACGAACAGAACGAGGAAAGCGGTCCGGAAAAGCCTGGCGGAAAATAGAAGACGCCCCGCGGTCCGCAAAGGGGGTGATGGCGGCAAAACTGGTGGATACAAAATGGAGCGATTGTTTCCTAAACTGTCCGTTCGCCGACGGCTGCATCCCGCCGGCGGACCCGTTACGTCATGGAGGAAAAGCATGAAAAGCCTCAGTCGGTTGTCCTTGTTGCTGTCGGTCGTTGCGTTCATCGCCTTCGGGGCAGGCAATGCCCTTGGGGCCTCGAAATTCCCGGAAAAACCCGTCACCGTCATCGTCCATGCCGGGGCCGGCGGCGGGAGCGACATCTTCGCCCGCACCATGGCCGCGGCCTTCGAGAAGGGAAAGATCCTTCCCCAGCCCCTCGTCGTGGAGAACAAGCCGGGCGGAAGCGGCGGGATCGCCTTCGCCTACGTGGCCGGCAAGAAGAAGGACCCCTACTACATGGTCACGGCGGTCACCAGCTTCCTGACCACGCCGCTGATGGGGCTCACCCCGGTCAGCCTGAAGGACTTCACCCCGATCGCCAACCTCGCCTTCGACGAGTACATGCTCATGGTCAACCCCAACTCCAAGCACAAATCGGTGAAAGACATCATCGATTTCGCCAAGGCGAATCCCAAGAAGATCACCGTGGGCGGGACCCAGCTCGGTTCCTCCGACTCCATCTGCGCCTACCTGATCGAAAAGGCGGCAGGCGTCCAGCTCAACTACGTCGTCTTCAACGGCGGCGGCGAGGTCAATGCCGCCCTCCTGGGCGGCCATATCGACATGGCGGTCGCCAACCCCGGCGAGGCCCTGGAGCTCTACAAGGCGGGCAAGGTCAGGATTCTGGGCGTCTTCGCGGAAAAGCGCCTGGCCGGCGCCCCGGACGTCCCCACGATGAAGGAGCAGGGGATCAACGCGACCTACGTCCAGAACCGCGGCCTCTGCGCTCCGCTCGACATCCCGGCGGACGCCAGGAAGGTCCTCGAGGAGGCCATGCTCAAATACAGCAAGACTGCGGAATTCAAGAAATACTGCAAGGACAACATGCTCTCCGAGGCCTACATGGACGGGGCGGCCTTCGGAAAGTTCCTCGAGGAGTGGAACGTCAAGTACGCCGCGATCCTCAAGGACATGAACCTGCTCAAGAAGAAATAGGCGGATGCCGCGGCAGGCGGGGGCTCCGATCGGGTCCCTGCCTGTTGCGGCGCGGAATCCTTGGATGAGGGTGGAGCGATGAGAAAAGCGGATTTGATAACGGGATTCGTGTTGCTGGTCCTGTCGGGTTACGTGATCCGGACCGCCGCGCAGATGCCGGCGTCCGGGACCTTCGGCCCGGGTGCGGGGTTTCTGCCGTTCTGGGTCGGGGTGATCCTGGCGGTCCTGGCCCTGATCCTCCTGGCGTCGGCCTGGCGGCGCAAGGCGACGGGAAAGGAGGCCCTCTCCCCCTTCCCCGGGAAACGGGCGCTGCTGGCGATCACGGGGGTCCTCGGGGGGCTGGGGGTCTACATCCTGCTGATCGAGGCCCTGGGATTTCTGGTGGACACCTTCCTGTTCGTGGCCTTCCTGATGGGGGTCGTGGAGAAGGAACGCTGGCCGATGACCCTGGCGGTTTCGGTCTGCACCACGGCGGGGCTCTTCATCGTCTTCCAGGTGCTCCTGGGGGTGACGCTGCCCGCAAACCGGTTCGGATTCTAGCCAAGGCGGAGGAATCATCGTGGACATCTTTCATAACATCCTTTTGGGTTTTCAGGTCGCCTCCTCGGCGGAGAATCTCCTCTTCTGCTTCATCGGCGTCCTGATCGGGACCCTGATCGGGGTCCTGCCGGGGATCGGCCCGACGACCGGGGTGGCCATCCTGATCCCCATCACCTTCGGGATGAACGC
Organism: uncultured Syntrophus sp.; assembly: GCA_964403345.1. Classification (GTDB taxonomy): domain Bacteria; phylum Desulfobacterota; class Syntrophia; order Syntrophales; family UBA5619; genus JAKAFS01. The sequence goes on from CAYOGU010000199.1 coordinate 2,836, forward strand.
CACCACGGCGATCATCACCATGTGCGGGGTCTACTACGGGGCCATGTACGGCGGATCGACCACCTCGATCCTCCTGAACGTCCCCGGGGAATCCGCGTCGGTCATGACGACGCTGGACGGCTACCAGATGGCCAAGAAGGGCCGGTCCGGTCCCGCGCTGGGGATGGCGGCGCTGGCTTCCTTCATCGCGGGGACCTTCGCGATCCTGATGCTGACCTTCATCGCTCCCCCCCTGGCCGATTTTGCCGTCTCCTTCGGTCCCCCGGAGTATTTCGCCCTCACCTTCATGGGCCTGACCCTGGTGACCTCCCTGGGCGGGGATTCCCCGCTCAAGGGCCTCATCAGCGGCGTGATCGGCCTGCTGGTCGCCTGCGTGGGGATCGACGCCCAGAGCGGCGTGGCCCGCTTCACCTTCGAAAACATGAACCTGCTCGACGGCGTCGGCTTCATCGGCATGGCCGTGGGGCTCTTCGCCGCCTCGGAGGTCCTGGTCAACATCGAGGAGCCGATGCAGCAGATCTTCACCGAGGCCAAGCTCAGCGTCCGGAGCCTCCTCCCCAACCTCCAGGACTGGAAGGACTGCTTCGGCGCTCTCTGGCGCGGTTCGATCATCGGCTTTTTCGTCGGCGTCCTGCCCGGGGCGGGGGCGACCATCGCCTCCTTCCTGGCCTACGCCGTCGAGAAGAAGTTCAGCCGGCATCCCGACGATTTCGGGACCGGCCTCATCGAGGGCGTCGCCGCCCCGGAGGGCGCCAACAACGCCGCCGCCGGCGGGGCCATGGTCTCCCTGCTCACCCTGGGCATCCCCGGATCGGGAACCACCGCCGTCCTGCTCGGGGCTCTCATGATCCACGGCCTCAGGCCCGGCCCCCTGCTCTTCTCGAACAACCCCCAGTTCGTCTGGGGACTCATCGCCAGCATGTACATCGGCAACGTCATGCTCGTCGTCCTCAACATGCCCCTCATCGGCCTGTGGGTGCGCCTCCTCAGGGTCCCCTACAAGGTCCTCATGCCCCTGATCATCACCATCTCCGCCGTCGGCGTCTTCGCCACCGACAACAACGTCTTCGACATGTGGGTCATGTTCTTCTTCGGCGTCGTCGGCTACCTCATGCGCAAGATGGACTACCCCCCCGCCCCCATGGTCCTGGCCCTCGTCCTCGGACCCATGGTCGAAATGTCGCTCCGACAGTCCCTCACCATCTCCCACGGGAGCCTCGGCATCTTCTTCGTGAGGCCCATCTCCGCCGTCCTCACCGTCGTCGCCTTCGCCTCCCTCTTCGCCCCCCTCGTCAAGATCGCCTGGCAGCGGTACCGCTCAGGCAGGGAATCGACGGAGGGATGAAGGGATGGACGGAGGGCATGCAGGGCGCTTTCGGAGGCAGGCATCATGATTTCAAAACCGAAACAATCCATTCTTATCAGGAGTCTTTCATGAAAGTCATCGGAGTGCATATGGACCGCTGTACGGGCTGCAAGACCTGTGAGCTCTACTGCGGAGCGGAGCGGGGAAGCCAGGGGAAGACCCTCCTCAAGGCCGTCCGGGAAACGCCGCCGCCCCAGCCCCGCGTCCGGGTCGAGGGGGACGGGAACGCGTCCTTCCCGCTTCAGTGCCGCCATTGTCTCAAGGCGCCCTGCCTAGACGCCTGTCTGACCGGCGCCCTGGCGCGGGACCCCGACAGCGGCCTGGTGATCATCCGCGAGGACCTCTGCATCGGCTGCTGGACCTGCACGGCCTTCTGTCCCTACGGAGTGATCGCCCCCTCTCCGGAGAACCGGATCGCCGTCAAGTGCGACCGCTGCCTCTATATGGAAAAGCCCGTCTGCGTCGACGTCTGCCCGACGAAGGCGCTGGAGCTGGTCGAGATCGACGGGATCGAGGCCATGCTCCGCCAAAGACGGCGGAAGACGGCCGGGACCATGGCGAAGGCGGCCCCGAAAGGGCCGATTCTACTGGACATGGGAAGATAGGATTCACATTCACGATTCAGGAGTTTTGAACTTATGGAAACGATACATTTCAAGACAGTCGACCCGGTGAGCCAGGATCTGCTCCGCGCGGCTTCGCAGAAGGGGCTTTCCCTCAACTGGGACCGGTACGAAAAACAGCAGCCGCAGGACGGCTTTCTTCGCCTGGGCCTCTCCTGCCCCTACGGATGCATGCAGGGTCCCTGCCGGATCGATCCTTACGGCCGCGGCGCCCGGACGGGAATCTGCGGCCTGGACCGTGACGCGATGGCCGCCGCCTTCCTGCTGCGCCTCGCTCTCCAGGGCGTTCTGGAATCGCCGCAGAGCGCCAAGGCAGGCGCGTCGATCCCATGGCCCGCCGGCCTGGAGAAGAAGGGGGCCGCCGGCCTGAAGCCGCTCGGCGGCCCGCTCTCGACGGCGGAGATCGCCGGGAGCGCGGTGATGTTGTCAAGGCCTTCCGCCTCTCCGGCCGAACTCGTCCGTCAGGCCCTTCGCCTGAGCCTCCTGGGCATCGCCCTTGCGGGACCGGCCGCGGCCGGGAAGGCCCCCGCCTCGAAAAGGGTGCACGTCGGTTACGGCCTGCTCGCCGGACAGGCGGTCCGGATCGCCGTCGCCGGCAGAGTCCCAGAGTCCCTGATCCAGGCCCTTCTCAAGGAGGCCTCGGGGAAGAGGGGCGCCGAGGTGCGCCTGCTCACCCTCGGGGACTGGATCCCCGTCGGGAGGACCTTTCTCCCCGTCGCCTGCACCTCGGGCGAGGCGGAAACGGTCCTCTCCTCGGGCGCGATCCATCTGCTCGTGGCCGGAGCAGGAAGCGACCCGGGACTGGCGTCCCTCTGCGCGGCGCTGAAGATCCCCGTGGCCGCGGCCGCCGGGACCCCCAAGGCCACGACCCTGATCAGGCAGGCGCAGGCCGCCTTCGATCGTCCCGCCGGCTCCTCTTTCGTCCCTGACGCCTCCCTCGTCGGAGAGGCGGACGTGAAGATGGCCGGGGCGGACATCGCCGCGGCGCTGAAGGGCGGCAGGGGCGCAAAACTCGCCCTGGTCGGCGGCGCGGACACCCTCTTCCAGTCCTTCGGCCACCTCCCCGTGGAGACGGCCAGGGGGCTCATCGGCGAGGGGTACGCCATCGCCTCCTGGGGCGATGCGGCCCTCTGGATGATCAAGCAGGACCTCCCGGTCGCCGTGCTGGATTCCCAGACAGGCCCCTTGGCCGCCGTCGCGGCCCTGGCCTCGGCCGGGAAACTTTCCAGCCTCGATGGGATCTGCTTCACGGGCCTCAAGGGCTGCCGGGACTTCACCGGCGCCCTGGGGCTGGCCGCCCTCGGCCTGAAGGTCTTTGTCGCCGTGCCGCTGCCCCTCTGGGGGAGCGAGGCGGTCCGCACGACCCTCATCAAACAGCTGGCGGCCTCTGGGGGCATCTTGACCCACGGAGACCATCCGGCCCAGGCCGACGAGATCCTGGGCTGGTTCCTCCGGTCGTAAAGGAGCATCGCCATGTCCTGCATCATTGTCGGAGGAGGCGTCGCCGGTTTCCAGGCCGCCGCGACCTGCCGGGCCATGAGGCCCGATCAGGCCGTAACGCTGATCGACGCCGAGAAGGAAACAGGGTACTACCGGACGCTCCTGCCCCAGTTTATCTGCGGGGCGCTGCCGGAGCAGAAGCTCTTCTTCCCGCGGGCGGACGACGATCCGCTCATGACGGTGAAAAGCGGCGTCCGGGTCAAGGCGCTGGACCGCAGCGCCGGCACCCTCACCCTCGACAACGGGGAGGTCCTCCCCTTCGACCGTCTGATCCTCGCCCAGGGGGGTGATCCCCTGATGCCCGGGATCCTGGCCGGTCCCCCTGCCGAGGGGATCTTCCCCGTCCGCGACCTGACCACGGCCAGGGCCATCAAGGCCTGGCTGGCCGATCACCGGCGGGTGATCGTCTTCGGCGGCTCCCTGGTGGGCGTCAAAACGGCGGTTCACCTCTGCCAGGCCGGATTCGACGTCACGATGGTCGTCCGGCGCGGCCATATCCTCCTGCGCGCCCTCTCGCCCGAGTCGGCGGCGCTTGTGGAGGCGCATCTGGCCAGGATGGGCGTCCGCCTGGCGGTCGATTCGCCGCTGGAGGA
>CAYOGU010000200.1:0-6793 GCA_964403345.1 uncultured Syntrophus sp.
TGTAAGGCTTCTGCGTCTTCGACTCGCGCCACTCATTGTCCACACAGTACTTCAATTTCCGGGGTTTGGTCATGATGCCTTCTCCTTAAGTGTGGTGGTGGGAATCCTCTCACCCTTCAGATCGCCGTTCTGTTCATGCAATCGGCACTGGCCGGGACTGGGATGAGAGAGATGGGCCATTAAAGAACACTCCGGGAACAAAATCAAGCCAAATTTAAATATATTTTAATATAATAATCTTTTCTATGTCCAGCATTATACCGGAGAGAATGACTTTTGGGTTCGTATTGCAGGAAGTTAGAGCCAGTTGGGGAGGTTTGTCTTGATGCGCTGCAGGATGGATCAGCGTTGTTCCACCGTTTCCTGTCTCTTGGAAGACAATCATGCAATCTCCAAGAGCTCAGGATTTCAGACAATTAGGCATTCATTTTTCTTTCGGTTGTTCTCTCTTTCCCGGTGCTGTGGTCAGAAGACTGCGACCGCTTCTTGCGTCGGACCTTCTTTTGCTTTTCGCCGTCCTCCCCGTAATAATAGTAGTAATATTGGTAATAATAGTAACTGTCGCGCCCCATCTCCACGCCGTTGAGGATCGCCCCGAGGATGTGGGCATTGGCATGCTGAAGAAGGCCGATTCCGTTCCGAATGATTTCCCGGTGCGTTTCTCCAGCTTTGATCACAAGCAGGACACCATCAACGAGTCTCGACAGGATCACCGCATCCGTGACTGCCGTCACCGGTGGGGAGTCGGTGATGATCAGATCATACCGGCCGCGAAGACCCTTCATGAGTTCGGCCATGGCGTTCGAACCCAACATTTCAGAGGGATTCGGAGGGACAGGCCCCGAGGGGATCACGTCGATCCCGGGGATCTGGGAGTGGACAATGGCCTCGTTGATCGTGCAGCTGCCCACGAGGATGTTCGCGATCCCTCGATCCCGGGGGATATTGAACACCCGGTGGAGTCTTGGTCGTCTTAGATCGCAATCGATGATCAGGACACGATTGCCCGCTTGCGCCATGGTAATGGCGAGGTTGGCGGCGGTGATCGTTTTTCCTTCGGATGGGGCGGCGCTCGTTACCAGGATCGTCTGCGGCGCCGCGTCGGCTGCGGAAAAGAGCAGGCTTGTCCGTATGCCCCGGTAGGCCTCGCTGGCCGTCGATTTGGGAGAGCCCACGGTAATCAGATCCGTCTGCGGCTTCCTTTCCAGGTTGCCGGGATTGCCGTTGGTCTCTGCAAAGGAAGGGACCGGACCCAGGTAGGGGATCTTCAGTCGATCCTTGATGTCCTCAGGGATCTTGATGGTGTTGTCCAGGTACTCCAGGAAAAAGGCCAGACCGACTCCCAGAACCAGGCCCACGATCAGCCCCAGGAGGATATTCTGCATCTTTTTGGGTTTCACCGGCGCTTTGGGGATCTCGGCCGGATCGACGATGCGGATGTTCCCCGTCCGAATATTTTCGGTAAGGGACGTCTCTTTGAAACGCTTGATCACCAGGTCGTACATCTCCTTGGTGCTCTCAGCCTCGCGCTTCAGGACGCTGTAGTTGATGGCCTTCTCGTTGAGGTTGAAGCTTTCCCCCTTCTGGCGTTCCAGGGAGCTCTTCAAGGACTGCTCGCGCGCCTGGGCGACCTTGAAACTGTTGTACAGCGAGTTGATTACCCGGTTAACCTCCTCGGCCTTCCGGCCCTGGAGGGTCGCCAGTTCGTTCTGGATGGCGACGATCTGGGGATGGTTCGCTCCGTATTTCTTCGAAAGTTCGGAACGGCGCTTGTAGAGTTCCACCTCCATCTGCTTGATCTGGCGGATCAGATCGTTGTTGAGGACCTCGGGGATCGAGTCAAGCATCTCGGGAGTTTTCTGGAGGGCCACGGCCTGTTTGTAGCGGGTTTCCGCCTCCACCCGTTTGGTCTCCGCCTCGACGACCTGGGCATTGATGGCGGCCAGTTTCTGGGCTGTGATCGTCTCAACATCCTTTGAAAAATCGGTGATGATGTTGTGCTGTTCCTTGTAGCGCAGGAGGGCCTGTTCGGCCTTTTCAACCTTCTTGCGCTCCTCTTCGATCCGGCTGTTGAGCCAGGTCATCGCGTCCTGGGTGGCTTTGAGTTTGGTCTCAAGGTTGAGGTCGATGTAGGCCCGGGCGAGGTTGTTGGCGATCTTCGCGGAGAGAGCCGGGTCCTTGGCCTCGAAGCCGATATCGACCAGGCGGCTGTTCCGGATGGGCGTCACCTTGATCCTATTGATGAATGCGGAGACAAGCGGGGATTCCTCCTCGCTTTCAGGGACCAGGATCCCACCCTCGGGGATTTTCTTTTCGGCCCTTATCATCGACTTGAAGGCATCGATCGTCTCCGAGATGGAGCGCCCCATTCTCCCCAATAATGTGTCCTTGGGTTTCGGGACGAATTCCTCGTTTTCCGCCAGCCTCATCCGTTTGATCACCTCGCGGGCCACGGCGCGGCTCTCGATGATCTTGTACTGGGTCTGGTAGTAATCCAGGCCCGAGGAATCGACCGTCATGACCTCCTGGATTGAGACGACCTTGGGATCGTCCTTTTCGATGATGACACGGGCCGTGGCCCGGTAGATGGGCGTTGCCGTGAAGGTAAAGATGATCACGCTGACAAAGACGACGGCAAAGACCGTAAGAATCGTCCAGCGGTGCTTGAGCACGACCCTCAGGTAATCGTGCAGGTTGATCTGGCGATCCATGATTTCCATCAGAAGAAACTCTCCGGAACGACGATCAGGTCGTTGGGCCTGATCGGCACGGCCTGGATCATCTTGCCGGCCTTGGTGATGGCGTCGACCTTGACGTCCAGGATCTTTTCCACGCCGTTCTCGATGCGGACGACCCTCGTCTGATTGCGGGCGGCGATTCGCGTGAAGCCGCCGGCCATGCTGATCGCCTCGACGATGGTGATGTCCTTTTTCGTGAAGGCGTAGGAGCCCGGGTTCTTGACCTCGCCGATGATGTAGAAGAAGTCGGCCTTGGGGATGTACAGGACGTCCTGGTCGGACAGATAGATGTTGGCGAACTGGTCGTGTCCTTTGAGGAGGCCCTGGAGGTCGATCTGGATCACGATCTTGGTGGCGTTCGGCAGTCCCGGATTGAGCGTCCGGATGACCATCGCGGTTTGGGCCTCCCCTGCCAGGATCCGGCCCTGGTTATCGCTTTCTGCAGCAAGGCCACTGGCCTTGGAGATGCCGTCCAGGACCCGTTCCTTGGCCTGAAGGGGGTAATTGCCGGGATTCTTCACCGCTCCGAGAACGGAGAACTTGCGTCCCTCGTACTTGCTCACCATAACGGAGACGTGGGCGTCCAGGAGGTAGTCCCCCTCGGCGAGCTTCTTGGCGATGAGCTTTTCCGCCTCCGAGGTCGTCAGGTCCGCCACGCGGAGCCGGCCGATGAGCGGGAAGGAGATGAAGCCGTCGGCCGATACGCGGATCGATTCGATCGTCAGGTCCTTCTCCTCGTAAACGGTGATCGAAAGGACGTCGTAACCGCCGATCCGGTAGTCCTCGCCCAGATCCTTGCTGTCCGGGTATCTTGCCAGGTATTCCGCTACCGTGAAGGAAGGGGTCTTTGCCAGGAGCCCCGTCACGGCGGCATCGCCGCTGTCCTTCTGGGTAAGGCTCTTCTTGATCTCCTCGATCTTGGCCACGTCGTCGCGCTTGAGGCCCTCAAAGGGGTTCTTGGCGACTTCGGTGACCTTGACCACTTCGCCGTCGAGCGTACTGCAGGCCAGGAGCAGGATCAGGCAGGCAGCCGCCGAGAGGAGCCGCCAGACCGGCCCTTTGGAGATTCTTGAATAGGATGTCATATGCTGCAAGGAAGCCTTCTCTCCATCTTTCCGTTAGTCAATAAGTTATACCTTCTAATATGATTTTAACAAAAAAGCAAGCCCGATCATTTTAATCTTTTTCGCTTTTTCCATGTCGCCGCCATAAGAAAAGAGGGGGGCGGGTCTGGATCACCCGCGCCCCTCTTCAAGCCCCTCGAGTTTTTCTCTCCGCTGTTGGTCTTACCGGCTGGGATGCCTGACCGTCGTCGTCGACGAGGTCGTCGTGGTTGTGCGGATCGTCGTCAGGATGGTCGTCGTCGTGGCGACTGTGGTTGGAACGACCGTTGTGGCGGTCGTCGTGGCTGCGGTCGTGGGGGCAACGGTGGTTTCTGCGGTTGTATCACCCGTCGTCGGGGCGGTCGTGGTCACCGCAGCCGCGGCAACCGTTGTGGCGGCCGTGGTCGTGATTATCTTCTGGGCGGCCTCCTGGGCCTGTTGGGCGGCCTTGACTGCCATATCCGCTGCCGATTTGGATCCCTGAAGATCCCGGTTCTTGGCCGCGGCAAAGGCCTGGCTCATGGCCTGACCCGCCTGCTGTGCCAGGGCTTGGGCTCTCGCCAGGGCCTCCGCAGCCGCCGCAAGAACCCGCTGGGCCTGTGCGATCTTCAGCGCATCCCCCGTTGCCTGGGCTTCCCTCAAGGCCCTTCCGGCCTTCTCCATCTCCTCCCTGATCTGCTCGACGGCGATATCGGTGTTGGCCTTGGCAGTCATCGCATTGGTCATGGACGCGATCAACTCCCCATCCATCTTTACGTTCGCATCGGGGTTGTTCTGGAGGAGGGACTGGGCCACCAACTGGCCGACCTGCGCCACGGCGACTCTGGCGTGCGCCATATCCAATGGGCGACGCGTCTTCTGGGCGCCTGTCATCTCCTGGGCGGCCCTGGCCAGGGCCTGGTAGACGGCGCTCTTCTCGGCCGCTGAAATGCCGGGATTCTGGAAGAAACCGCGGATCATGTTCCCCAGAACAGCCGCTTCGCCCGTGTACATATGGAGGTAACTGTTGAGGTTGTCGAAGCCGATGTCTCCCGAAGAGCCGCGGATGCCGGCAACGGCGGTTGGTGTCTGGAGGTAATTGCGTTTTCCGGCGACGCCGGACTGGAAGAAGAGCTTACCGAGCAGGCAGGTGATCCGGCGGGCCTCCTGCTTGGTCTTGAAAATCCAGAACCCGCCCTCCTCGGTCCGCTCCTGGATCATGGCATTCGAGTAGGGGTTGAGCTTCAGGATGGCCCCATCATTGAAGAGGATCTCGACCTCCCCTTCTTTCGTCTGAACCAGATCGCCGTCATTCAGAAGGTATTCAGCGGCCCGCAGGGAAGCGATCCGCTCTCCCGATTGGACGATGACTTCGCCGGTGAACCTGGAGACCTTGGCAATGGACGCTTCTGCTTCGACCGCTCCGCCAGTGAAGAGGGCGCTGCCGACGAGAAAGATAAAGGCCCACGGGATTGGGTTCCCTGCTTTCATGTCGAATAGCCTGCAGAGATCTTTTGATCAAACGGCGGTGCCGTCCCACCCCTACCCCAAACGGAGACCGAGACGGGGTATGCCTCAGTAATAGAGCTTCAAGGAGGCCATGAACTTGTTGTCCGTGAAGGAATTGGTTTCGATATTGGAGTCCTTCCGGTTGTAATTGTAGGCCACCCCCACGCCGATCCAGTCCTGGATGCTATAATCCAGACCGATGTTGGCCAGATAGTTGTCGTCTGTCCGGGCATTGCTGACGGGGAGGTTATACTCGTTCTTGCTGTAGGTAAGGCCGGCGTTGAGAGCGAATTTCGTCAGAATCGTCTGCTGCACGCTCACGCCGACGGACGTGTCGGTGAAGAGCTCGTTCGTGTCCGAGGCCGTATCGCGGACCGCCCGGCTGAGGTTGAAGGTAAGGAGGGTCGTCACCGTCGGCTGGAAGTTGATCGATGTCGATGCGACCCAGGTGTTCTTGTCGTCGCGCCGCGACGTTCGCGCCGCAGAGGTGTACTCGTGGTCGTATTTGCGCCACTGATAACCGACGTTCAATTCCCCGCTGAGTTTGGCATCGGCGTCCCAGGTCAAGCCGGTGCTGACCCGATGCCACTTGGAGTCCGAATTGAAGGCGTCCGTCCCGCCTGCGGGGATGGTGTTGTAGCCCCTCACCCCGTAATGGTACCGGAGGAATCCCCAGGTCTTGGGCAGGAAACGGGTTTCCGCGCCGACGCCGAACTCGTTGTCCGTATAATCCTGGGAATAATCGGCGATATCCTGATACTGCTGCTTGTAGTTGTTGTAGTAAAGAAAAGAACGGAAATTCGCCATGATGTTATAGCCGACCCTGGTCTTGAGGTCGTTTGTCCAACGCTTGGTGACCCGGCCGACGTTGTACTGATCGGCACTGCCGTAGGGGTCCTCCGAGCGGGTGTAGAGCTCGTTGACCCCCAGGATCAGGCCTCCCGGGGCCTTGTAGTCGACCATCAGGTTCCCCTGGTTGTTTTTCCAGTTGTTGCTCGTGTTCTTGTCGTAAAAGGCGAAATCCCCCTGATAGCCGAGGTTGACCGAACCCCTTTCGGGAAGCACGTAGTTCAATGCCAATCCCGGTTTGAGATGGGTGATCCAGTCGGATTCCTTCTTTTCCGTCCGGGTCTGGGCAGGGTCTGACGGATACTCCTTGCCGTTTCCCATATAAATGTTGTCGTCGTAGACCCCCTGCGTCTCCAGGCTGGGAAGAATGGTGAGGTTACCGAATTTCAGCTTTCCCCCCTGCTGTGCCGGAAGCTGCGAGGGGAGGATCATCAACAGCGCGACAACGGCCAAGGCAAACATCCATGTCTTTCTCATTGGCATGTCCTTTCTGTGCGTGAATCCACGAATCATGAAAAAGTATCAATATCCGTCGTCTATTAGGGGTCCCGCGTCCGGCGTTACCGGCTGGGATGCCTGACCGTCGTCGTCGACGAGGTCGTCGTGGTTGTGCGG
>CAYOGU010000201.1:0-6790 GCA_964403345.1 uncultured Syntrophus sp.
TCAGCCAGAAAGAGGCTTCCGGACGCTCCTGCGCCCGGCGCAGCCTCGACTGCACGAAAAGGGCGGCCGACATGACGGACATGACGACGCCCATGACCATGGGGAAGAAGCCCGCGCCGGGCGCGTTCAACTGCCCGATGCCGCATTTCAATCCCCCGCCGACGAACCCCAGGCCCAGTGCAAAAAGCGCCGCGCTGCTGATCGAGTCGCTGTTTTTCACCGTTCAGTTCCCCCCGACAAAAACCATGCCCACCGCAAAAAGGGCCACGCCGCCCATCCTGCGCTTTTTTTATCCTTCGGTTTCCCCCACCCGGCGAAGGCCGTGCCCGCCGCAAAAATCGCCACGCCCCTGACCGGGCCTCTTTTTTTCGTCCTTCGGCCGCCGCCGCGCCGCCAATCCCTTTAACCGGTCCGCAACTCCCCTTCCCCGCCCCGCCCGCGGGGCGGTCCGTCAAAGAGCCTGCAGCACGTTGTCCCGCACGTTGCGGATGTGGTTCCTGAGCAGCCCGGTTGCCGAATCGATGTTCCTGTCCCGGATGGCGTTGACGATCGCCTTGTGTTCCTGGATCGAGCGCTTCGTCCGCCCCGTGACCGTCGTGCCGAGGTATCTCACCCTCAGCTGCTGCGTCTTGAGGACATCGATGAACTGGGACAGGCGGCGGTAGCCGGACCTCTCGATGATCAGCTCGTGGAGCTTCACGTCGCTGACCACGGAGATCTCGAAGTCGCCTGCTTCGATGTCCTTCTCCGCCTGGATCAGCAGCGCCTCGACCTCAGCCAGATCCTTCTCCCCGATCCTCGAGATCGAGGCCTGCAGGGCCGTACATTCCAGGACCTCCCGCAGCACGAACATCTCTTCGATGTCTTCCCGCTTGATGTCCGCGACGAATGCGCCCTTGTTGGGGATGATGACGATCAGCCCCTCGTTGTAGAGCTTCTTGAACGATTCGCGGATGGGGGTGCGGCTGATGTGGATCTGCTCGGCGATCTTCGCCTCCACCAGCGGTTCGCCGGGCTTGAGCCTGCACGAAACGATGGCATCCCTGATCAGGCCGTAGGCCTTCTCGCTCAATGAAACCGACGACACGCTGTTGAGCTCTCCGGTCCCTTTCTTCGATTTCATGCGTCATCTCCCCTCATTCGGCGTTGGATGCTGCTGTTCCGGGCCGCCTTGTCCTTTTCATCGATCCGGCGATCCGGCTCCCGAGGTCGGCATACTAATAGTATACCGTTGGGATACTGTCAAGTGTTTTTTTCGGGAACCCCTTCTGCGGGAAGCAGTAATCGCCGTTTCATCAATGTGATTCGCGTGATCCATTTAAGACGGCATCCCGATGGCATCCCTGCGGCGGCATCGCCCTGCCCCCGGACGCCCGGACGGCGCAGGGCCTGCGAAACGGCCTGCCGCCAGGCGGGATCAGGCATCATAAAAAAACCTCCCGGCCGCGGACCGCTCAGGGTCTGCAGCTCGGGAGGCCGGGAAAGGCGCAAAGGCAGGGTCAGAACTTGAAGGTGAGGCCGACCAGATAGCTGACGTCGGTCTCGGGTACCGTCAGGCCGAACTTCACTCCCGCATCCAGGCTGACCTTCTCGGAGAATTCATAGATCAGCCCCCCCAGGGCGAATGCCGGATCAATGCTGGAGCCGGCGGCCGGGTTGGTTTCGATCCCGACATTGGCCACGGCCTTGAGATTCTCGATCAGCCCCACCTCGGCCGCCGCGGAGGCATGCCAGAGATCCTTGCGGTCCCCTGCCCCGTTCTCGTTGCGGATGTAGCCGAGGTTCAGGTGGAAAGCCCACGGCTCCATCTCCCCGGTCGAGATGAAAAAGAGACGGTAGCCGGCGCGGCCGCTGCCCAGGCCTTTCTCGTCGTCGCCCGCCGGCAGGATGACGCCCGGCTTCAGGGCCATCGCCCAGCCGTCCTTTTCGAAGAAGCGCCACTTGAGATCGAGGCTCATGTCGGAAAGGCCGCTCTCGCGGCCGGCCAACGCATCGTTCTCATGGACGGAGAGCCACTGGTAAGGCGCCGCAACGACGAAGTCGAGGCTGTCTGTCAGGCCGTAAGTCAGGGTGAGGGCGGCCTCGCTGCTTCTGGTTTCCAGGGTCGTGCCGTCGTCGGCTGTTTCCCTGTCCCTTCCGAATTCCCCGGTGGCTTCGATCTGCACCGCCCCTGCGCCGAGAGTCCCGGCATCGTCGGTGACCAGTGGGTGGGCGGCATGGGCCGGGCCTGCGGCCAGGACGAGCCAGCCCAGGACCGCGGCGGAAAGAACCGGATTCCTCTTGATACGTTTCATGATTCATCTCCTTTTCTATCGATCTTGAATGTTTTGGGCAAAGTTTTCCGGCTTGACGGCCTGTTTCCCGCGGCTGCAGGAACAGTCCGCGCAGCCGGAGCAGGTCCGCCGTTTCCGGAGCGAGCGGTACAACAGGATCGCCGCCGCGGCGACGATGAAAACGATCAGCGCAAAGTCAAAGACGCGCATGGGATTCTCCTTTCTGTCCGATTCAGCATGGAACGATGTTTCTTCTACGTCAGCCCGATCATCCTGCCGCCCTGGTAAACGACGCACGCCGCCCCCCAGGCAAGGACCATCTGATAGGCGAAGGCGACGCCGAACCATTTCCAGGTTCCGAACTCCTGCCTCATGGCGATGGCGACGACGACGCAGGGCATGTAGAGCAGAACGAAAACCATGAAGGCGCAGGCCGAAAGGGGCGTGAACACCTTCACGATCACCTGTTTGAGGCCTGCATTCCCTTCATCCTCCTCCCCGGAGAGGCTTGCGATGCCGAACGTGGACACGACGTTGACCGCCGCATCCCTGGCCGCATCGAGCAACGAAACGCCCACCTCCCGGAGGTCCTCCGACAGAGAAGGCGCCTCCTCCGTGTCCCCGTCGTCCTTTGCCGCATAGACTTCGGCCATGGTCCCCACCACGATCTCCTTGGCAATGACCCCGCCAATCAGCGACGCCGAAGCCTCCCATGTTCCGAAGCCGAGCGGCGCCAGGGCCGGGGCGACGGCCTGCCCGGTCTTGCCGAGCCAGGAGTCCTTCTTGTCGGCGACGCCCCAGGGCAGGTTCAGGAGAAACCAGACGAGTATCGACACGGCGAGGATGTAGGTTCCCGCCTTGACGAGGAAGTGCTTGCCCTTTTCCCAGGTATGGATGAGAAGGCTCCGCAGCGAGGGCAGGCGGTAGGGCGGCAGTTCCATGATGAACAGGGGCGCATCCCCCCGAAAGAGGGTCCTTTTGAAGATCAGCCCCATGACCACGGCCAGGGCGATGCCCAGGGTATACAGGGACCAGAGCACGGTTCCCGCGCTGTCGGCGAAGAAGGCCCCGGTGAAGACCACGTAAACGGGCAGGCGCGCCCCGCAGGACGTCATGGGAATCAGGAGGGCCGTGAGGATCCGGTCGCGGGGATTTTCGAGGGTCCTCGTCGCATAGATGGCCGGCACGTTGCAGCCGAACCCCAGAAGCATCGGGATGAAGGATTTGCCGTGGAGGCCGATCGCATGCATGGCCCGGTCCATCACGAAGGCGGCGCGCGCCATGTATCCGCTGCCCTCCAGGAAGGTGATGAAAAACATCATCGCGAAGATCGCCGGGACGAAGGCCAGGACGAAGCCGACGCCGGCGACCACGCCCTCCGTGAGCAGGGAGACCGTCCATCCCGGCGCGCCGAGGGCGTCTAGGGCCGCGGCGGCCTGCCTTTTCAGGGGACCGTTCATGGCGCCGTCGATCCAGTCGGTGAAGGGTGAGGAAATGTCGAAGGTCAATTTGAAGACCAGCCACATGGCGATCAGGAAGACGGGGATGCCGGCGTACCGGTTCAACACCACGGCATCGATCTTCTCGGTCGTCTCCTGTTTTCTCCGCTTCGGTTTCTGCAGCGTTTCCCGGGTCAGCCCGGCCGCCTTGCCGTAGCGGGCGTCGGCCATGAGCGATTCGAGATCCTCGCCGCGGGACGCTTTCAGGCGGCGGGTCGCGGACTGCAGGAACGGGGCGGATGCCCCGATTCCCGCCTCCATGAGGGCCAGCTCGTCCCCCTCGATCAATTTGATCGCCAGCCAGCGCCGGGGCAGGCCCTCCAGGGTCTCCGACGCATCGGCCTCCAGCCCCCCCAGGGTCCGGCCGATGGCCTCCTCGATGCCGCCGTCGTATTGGACCGGCTCCCGCCCAATCCCGGCGGGGGTTTCGGCCAGCTCCACGGCGGCATCGACCAGATCGTCCGTCCCCTTCTTCTTCGTGGCGACAGTGGGAACGACCGGCACGCCCAGGAGGGACGACAGGGATGCGACATCGATCCGCAGCCCTTTGTCCATGGCCTCGTCGTAAACGTTCAGGGCGAGGACCAAGGGGATCTCCAGTTCCAGCAACTGGAGGGTGAGGTAGAGGTTGCGCTCCAGGTTCGTTGCGTCCACGACATTGATGATCACGTCGGGCCTTCCGCGAATCAGGTAGTCGCGGGCGATGACCTCTTCCTGGCTGTAGGGGCTTAGGCTGTACGTCCCGGGAAGATCGACCAGGGTGACCGGCCTGCCACGGTGGTTGAAGGACGCGTCCTTTTTTTCGACGGTGACGCCCGGCCAGTTGCCGACATGGAGCCTCGCGCCGGCGATGGCATTGATCAGCGTCGATTTGCCGGCATTGGGATTGCCCGCGACGGCTATCGTGACCGGCCTGCCTTCCGTCCGGACGGCGCCGGACTGCGAATCGTTAATCATTTTCATTTCATCTCACCTCGCTCACGTCGATTTTTTCCGCCTCCTCCCTGCGCAGGGAGAGGCGGTAGTTCTTCAGGTACACCTCGATTGGATCGCCCATGGGCGCCACCTTTTCCACGGTCACCTCGGTGCCGGGAACGATGCCCATGTCCATCAGCCTTCGCTTGAGGGAGCCGATCGCCCCGACTTTTGCGATCCGCCCGGCCCGGCCTATTCTGAGCTCCGCCAGCGTCATCCTCCATTCCTCCTTACATAAATTTTCATGGCCATGCCCCGTCCCAGGGCGATGCGCGCTTCGTCGATCCGAAGGACCAGCGGCCCATGGCCTCTGTTGCTGATCATCTCCACCTGCGTCCCGGGCCTGAGCCCCATGGCCTCGATATGCTCCAGGCATGCGTGGCCTGCCGGCCTGCATCCGCAGGACCCGCCGGGTACGACGATCCTGCCCGTCTTCCCCTCCTCCAAAAAAGCCAACGGCGACATCCGAACCTCCTTTTCAACAAGGGCAATATTATTGATAATGATTATCATTACTGGGCAAAAAAAAGTCCTGCCCTCCTGCAACACCCTGCAGGGGCGGCGGGTAAACCCCTCTCGTCTTGCCGGAAATCCGGCGATCCCTTCCCGCGAAGCGGCATACGGACAGGCCTACCGCCGCCATCGAGGCATCCTTGCGGCTTTCCACGGGCGTCCTATTTGTTCCGGCACTTCTCGCACAGGCCGTAAAGATAAAGCGCATGGCCCGTGAGCTGGAAACCGTATTGCGCCGAGAGCCTCTGCTGCAGTTCCTCGATCACCTTGTCGACGACCTCGATGGTCCGGCCGCAGCCTCGGCAAATCAGGTGATCGTGGTGGGCATGCCCATAGTGATGCTCATAGCGCATCACGCCTTCGCCGAAATCGACTTCGCGGGCGATGCCCGCTTCGCAGAAAAGCTTCAGCGTCCGGTAGACGGTCGCCTGTCCGACGGTCCGGTCGCGCTGCCTGACGATCCTGTAGAGCTCCGCAGCCGTCGTGTGCGCTTCCCTTCTCAGGAATTCCTCGAGGATGACATCCCGCTGGGGCGTGTTGCGGAGCCCCTTCTTTTCGAGGAAATCTTCCAGGACTTGCTTTTCGGTCTTCATGCATGCGCCGCCGTTAATTGATAATAGTTATCATAACGGGATCGCTTTTATACCGGGACAAAGATTTCGTCAAGAAATATTTTTCCAGGAACGGCGACACAGGGGAAATCGGGAAGTTGACATGCGGGGCTGCAGAAAGGTATGTTTCCGTCACGGCCGTTGTCCCGGCTTTCCGGCCCGTCCCTGCGGCGGGAGGACGGCCGCAGGGACGGGCGCTTCATGCGGTTTCAGGCCGTGACGGGTCCGGAAGGAGGGGAAAAATCGTGAACGCCGCAGTCGTCGAACAGATCCAGGCCCTGGTGGACCTGGAAACAAGGGGGTGGGACACGAAGAACCCGGACCTCTTCCTGTCCATCATCCATCCGGACATGGTCTGGCCCTTTCCGCCGACCGCGGACTCCCACGATCCCGTGGACTGGATCTTCGTGATGGGCCGGTTCGACCGCAAGCGGTGGCGGAAGGACTGGCAGGGCCTCTTCGATTCCCACGACCTGATCCATAACCGGCGGCACACGGTGAAGATCGAGATCTCCAGGGAGCAGGACGCGGCGTTCGCGGTCGTGGATATCGACACCCTCTGGCGTCACAGGATCACCGCGGAGGAGTCCCACTGGAAGGGCCGGGTCTGCAAGCTCTACACGAAGCTGCCCACGGGCGAATGGAAATTCTATTACCAGACCGGGGCGCTCCGTTTTCCGCCCAAAGGGGCCTCGCCGCCGTGATGTTCCGGCGGACGCGCCCGCCGGCGCGTCCCCGCCCCCTCGCGCGCCGGCCGTCCCGTTCCAGCGCGGTTGCGCCCGGGGGAAGAGGCGCCGCCGGGCCGGGGGAGGTCCGTTCCCGCCCACGACGGCCGCGAGTTCCGCGACATATCCCCTCATCTGCTGCGCCTGGGCGTTGAGCTCCTCCGAAGCGCTCGCCGACTCCTCGGCGTTGGCGG
>CAYOGU010000202.1:0-6787 GCA_964403345.1 uncultured Syntrophus sp.
TCCTGGGGGGAGCCCGGCGAGGGGCCCGGGCAGTTCCGCCTGCCGCACGGGATCGGGATCTCCCCGGACGACCGTGTCTTCGTCACGGACCGTGAGAACGACCGGATCCACATCTACACGCGGGACGGCGAGCTTCTGGAGATGTGGACCCACGTCCAGCGGCCGACGGACATCGCCTTCGACAAGGACGGCCGAGTGTACGTGTCTGAGCTCTGGTGGCGTCCCGGCCAGACCTCCTTCACCCGCGGCAAGATGAAATACGACCTGCCTGGGGGCGTTCGGGTCCTGGACCTGAAGGGGAATCTCCTGCTCCACTGGTGCAGCGCGGACCGGGAGGCGCCGGGCAACTTCGTGGGACCCCACACCCTCTGCGTGGATTCACGCGGGGACCTCTACGTGGGCGAGGTGACCTGGACCTTCGGCGTCTCCAAGGGCGACATCGCCGCCGACGCCCACACGTTCCAGAAGTTCACGAGGGCCTAGCCCTTCCCTCCCGACCGGTCTGCCGCCGCACCTTGGCGACGGGCTGGCCGAGGTCCTCGCAGCACTACAGATTATACGTAAAACGGGAGGTCTTTTATGCCGGAAAAAGGAACCCCCATCCTCAGCGTACGTCGGGAAACCCTTGTGGACAAGCTGCTGCAGCACGTGCAGGAATCGATCCTCTCCGGCAAACGCCCGCCCGGAAGCAGGATCTCGGAGACGGGCATCGCCAAAGAATTCGGCGTCAGCCGTGTCCCCGCCCGTGAGGCCCTCCAGCGCCTCGAGGAGATGAACCTTGTCCGCAAGACCCACCTGGGCCGGGAGATCGCCCAGTTCAGCCGGGAGGAATTCCGGCAGATCTATGAGCTCAAGAACGTCGTCGAGGCTTTCGGCGCCATGAAGGGCTGCCTGAACGCCGATCGGCAGGAGATGAAGAAGATCGAAGAGATCGTCCAAAGAATGGGAAAGGCCTCCTCGCGAAGCGATATCAATCTGCTGATGAACCTCAACCACGAATTTCACGACTCCCTGGTATTCTGCTGCGGCAATTCGCAGGTTATCGAAACCTTCCGCTCCCTGGTCCAGAAGATTCGCTGGGTGATGCCCTTATCCCTGCGGCTTCCGACCCGGCCCGAGCAGTCCTACCGGGAACACCGGGAGATATTCACCGCCTTCAGGAAACGGGAGGCGCAGAAGGTTCGGGATCTGCTGGAGTCCCACTCCAACGCCAACACGAAGCGCATCCTGACCCATATGGAAGCCCAAGAAAAGAAGGAGTAGCCATGGCAGAGAAGTCCCCTTTCAACGTGATGATCACCGGTCCGCGGATCGCCGAGCAGGCCATGCGCCTTCTGTCGGAAAGCTGTCGGGTGGAATTTGCCAAGCCTTATCTGAATTCGGCTGAGCTGGCAGAGAGGGTCCGGGCCCAGAAGACGGATGCCATGATCGTCCGGATGGGGAAGATCACCGAGGAAGTGATCCTGGCCTCGCCGAATCTCAAGGTGATCACCAAGCACGGGGCGGGCGTCGACAACATCGATGTCAAGGCGGCGACCCGGGCCGGGGTCTCCGTTCTGATCACCTCCGAGGCAAACTTCAATTCGGTCGCAGAACATGTCCTGGGGCTGATGTTCGCCCTGGCCAAGGACATCCCCCGCCTGGACGCCCGGGTCAAGATGGGGCACTGGGACAAGGCGGATTACCGGGGGACGGAGCTCAGCAACAAAGTCCTGGGACTGATCGGATTCGGCCGGATCGGCCGCCGTGTCAGCGAACTGGTCGCGCCGTTGCGCATGGAGGTCCTCGTCTACGACCCCTTCCTGAACCCCGAGGCCTTTCCGGCCGGGCTGACTCGGGTCACGGAACTGGACCTCCTGCTGGAGAGGGCCGACATCGTCAGCCTCCAGTGTCCGCTCACCGACCAGACGCGCCGGCTGATGGGGGAGGCCCAGTTCCGGAAGATGAAGAAGAGCGCCTGGCTGATCAATACCGCCCGGGGCGAGGTGGTCGACGAGGAGGCCCTCATCGCCGCCCTATCGACCGGCGAGATCGCAGCGGCGGGGCTGGATACGTTCAGCAAGGAGCCCCCCGGGGACCTTTCCCGTCTGCGCGATGCCGGCAAGACGGTCCTGAGCCCCCACGTCGGCGGGATCACCGAGGAGTCCTTCGAAAGGATGGGCGTCGACGCCGTCCGGAACATCCTGACGGTCCTCGAAGGGCGCAAGCCCGCCCGAAATTGCATGATCAATCCGGAGATTTTCGATCGCTAAGGAGGGAAGGATGCAGCGGATCCACCAGGTTTCGGCTTTATTGTTCGTGGCGTTTTCCGCCTTCGTCATGAAGGAGGCCCTCGACATGGAGTATTACACCCGCCTGGGGCCCGGAGCGGGCTTCTTCCCCTTCTGGCTGGGCGGCCTGCTGGGGGCTCTGGCGATCGTCTGGCTCTTCCAGGTCTCCCGGCGGGACGGCGGGCCTAGGGACGGCGCCTTCTTCCCCAACAAATCAGGGCTCGTCCAGATCGGGGCGATCCTCGCCTCCCTGCTGGCGACGGCCGGCCTGATGACCGCCCTCGGCTTCCAACTGACGATGTTCCTGTTCCTGCTCTTCCTGTTGAGAATCCTGGGCCGACAGAAAACCCCCGCGGCGCTGATCGTCGCCCTCCTGGGCAGCGTGGGGGTCTTTCACATCTTCGGACGCTATCTCGATGTACCCCTCCCGGTGGCGTCCCTGTCGCTTCTTGCCAAGCTCGGCTTATAGGAGGATCTTGACGTGGACACCCTTCACAACCTTCTGATGGGCTTTGCGGTCGCCATGACCCCCCAGAACCTGGTGTACGCCTTCGTGGGATCGCTGCTGGGCACCCTGATCGGCGTACTGCCCGGGATCGGTCCGGTGGCGGGAGCTGCGATGCTCATTCCCCTCACCTTTCAGATGACCCCGACCGGGGCGATCATCATGCTCACCGCCCTGTTCTACGGCACGCAGTATGGGGGAACCATCACCAGCGTCCTGCTGAACGTTCCGGGCGAGGCCGCCTCGGCTGTCACCTGCCTGGACGGCTACGAGATGACCAAACAGGGACGGGCTGGAGTGGCCCTGGCCATGGCGGCCATCGGGTCGTTCATCGGCGGCACCTTCGCCACGGTCGCCCTGGTGTTTGCGGCGGGACCGCTTTCCCGCTGGGCCCTGGAGTTCGGACCGGTCGAGTTCTTCGCTCTGATCGTTCTAGGACTCTCGCTGTTGATGGGGCTGGCCGGCAAGTCGATGATCAAGGCCCTGATGATGGGCATGTTCGGCATGATCCTCGCCATGGTCGGCATGGACCCGGTGCGGGGCCTGCCCCGCTTCACCTTTGGCCACATGGAACTGATGGACGGGATCGGTTTCGTCCCAATCATCATGGGACTGTTCGGGCTGGCCGAGATCCTGGAGAACGCCGAGAAGCGGTTCGGACCCGTGTTCGTCAGCAGGATCGGTTCCCTTGTCCCCTCCAGGGAGGACCTCCGGCGCTCCGTCGGTCCCATCGTGCGCGGCAGCGTTATCGGGACCTTGCTGGGACTCGTTCCGGGGATGACCGGATCGGCATCTTCCTTCCTGGCCTACATCGCCGAGAAGAAGTCCTCCCGGCAGCCGGAGCGGTTCGGGTCCGGGATGATCGAAGGGGTGGTGGGACCGGAGACCGCCAACAACGCACACGCCAACGGGGCGATCATCCCCCTGTTCACCCTGGGAATCCCTGCCTCCCCCACCGTGGCAGTGATCATGGGGGCGTTCCTGATGCACGGCCTTATCCCCGGGCCGTTCCTTTTCAAGGACCACGCTGACGTGGCCTGGGGGATCATCGCCAGCTTCTACGTCGGCAATGTCATTCTGCTGATCCTCAACCTGCCCCTCATCGGCATCTGGGTCCGGATCCTCAAGGTCCCCTACGGGATGCTCTTCGGGATCATCATGGCCTTTATGGTCGTCGGGGCCTACAGCGTCAGCAACAGCATCTTCGACATTGTGATCATGACCCTCTTCGGCGTGATCGGCTTCCTCCTGCGGAAGCTGGAGTTCCCCCTCGCCCCTGTCGTGCTGACCCTGATCCTGGGACCGTTGATGGAGCGGTCCCTCCGCCAATCCCTCGAGATGTCCCAAGGAGATATCGCCATCTTCTGGGAGAGTCCCATCGCCGTCGTCCTGCTCTGCCTGACGGCGCTGGTTCTGTTCGCGCCCGCCTTCAAGTTCTTCCGGCGCGGAAAGGGCTCGCTCGCCGGGGACGACGAGGGGGCCTGAAAAGCTGTCCCGGCGGCAGGCGCCGGCCCGTCCTTGCTGCCAGAAGCTCCTGTCCGGCGCACCCCTGCCGGACCGGGCACGGGCACAACAAACGCCCGAAACCATTTCATCGAATGGAGGAGAGATTATGCTGCATCATTTCAATTCACGAAAGTGGACCGTCGTGATTCTGGCATCCATCACCCTTCTTCTGGCCCTTCCGCTTTGCGCCCCGGCGGCCGATTTTCCCCAGAAGGGCAAGGCGATCCAGATGCTGGTGGGCTTCGCGGCGGGGGGGAGCACCGACGTGGGGGCGAGGATCCTGGCCAGCGGCATGGAGAAGGAGCTGGGAACCGCTGTGGTCGTGGTCAACAAACCGGGGGCTAGCGGACAGATCGCCTACACGGCGCTGACTCAGGCCAAACCGGACGGCTACACCATCGGAAACACCAACTTCCCCTCCTCGGTCGTCAGCTACCTCGATCCGGCCCGCAAGGCCACCTACAACCGCAAGAGCTTTGATCTCCTGGCCCTGCACGTCCTCGATCCGGCCCTGTTCGCCGTCAGGCCCAACAGCCCCTTCAAGAGCCTCAAGGATGTGATCGACGCCGCCAAGGCCAGCCCGAGGAAGATCCGGATCTCGACAACCGGGATCCAGAGTGACGAGGCGATCGCCATCGTCCAGCTCCAGAAGATGACGGGGGCCCTGTTCGCCCAGGTTCACTTCTCCCAGGGGGTCGCTTCGGCCATGACCGCTTTCCTTGGCGGCAAGATCGACGTGCTCTGCGCCAACGTCGGGGACCTGCTGGCTCAGTTCAAGAGCGGGGAGGTGCGCATCCTGGGGATCATGGACGACGAACCCAGCCCGTTCTACCCCGGCGTGAAGACCTTCACGGAGCAGGGCTACAGGCTGGAAAACGCCTCCTCCCGCGGATTTGCCGCTCCGGCCGGCACCCCCAAGGAGGTGATCAACATCCTCAGCGGGGCGATCAAGAAGGCCGTGGCCAGCGAGGAGCACAAGAAGCGCATGGCGGACATGGGGCTGACCATCCGTTACATGGACCCCGCCCGGTATGCGCAGTACTGGGCCGAGTATGAAAAGACGGTGCAGGAACTGCTGCCCATGCTGCAGGATCAATAATTAAGACCGCAGACGGCCGATTGCTTGCAAGCAGCCGGAGTCTCTTCCTCCGGCGTGGGCTGGCCGACCTTACATCTCACGTGTTTCCCTGGATTACGGGGAGGATCGCGATCCGGCCGGAGCAGTCTGTCCGGAAGTTCCTTCCGCCTGCGGTGAGGCTCAGGGTCCCCCGCGGCAGGGATGGATCGGGGGCGAAAGTAATTTCCGGAAGGCCCAGCCTTTTTTTAAGGGCGGCGAGGTTTCTCCGGCCAGGCCCGGGGAATGCGCCGAGGTCGGCAGGGGGCAGGGCGAAGCGGATTCCCTCGGTGTCGTCGGAGGCGGCGTCCAGGAGGGCCGAAGCCATCTCCATCAGGAAGGAGGAGACGACCAGGGATCGGAAGGCGGGATGGAAGGGGCCGGCGACGACGGCCCCTTCCTGCTCCAGCTCCCGGGTGGTCTGCAGGCCCAGGCGGATGACGGAGATTCCCGCCGCGCTCAGCCGTTTGAGGGCCTCCCGGCAGGCGTCGATGGCTGCCTCCAGGGTCAGGGGGGCATAGCGTCCGTCCCGGAAGGCCTCGGCCAGAGGGGTGTCTCTTAGGACAAGGGTGGGGTGGATCCGGACCGTGTCGGGACGGATCGCGACGGTCCGGTCGATGGTCCGCAGGAAGCTCCCGGGCCCTTCCCCGGGGAGTCCCAGCATGAGGTGGATCCCGGTCTCGAATCCCCGCGCATCCAGGAGCCCCAGGGCCTCGACGGCCCGTGCTGAATCGTAGCCCCGCCCTGAGGCCTTCAGGACCTCGTCGTCGAAGGACTGGACGCCCAACTCCACGGTCTTCACCCCATAGGCGGCCAGGAGGTCCAGACCTGCGGGGTCGATCCCGTCGGGTCGCGTCGAGATGCGGACCGATTCGACGACGCCCGCTGCGAGGAAGGGGGACGCCAGTTCCAGGAGGCGGCGGCCCAGTTCCCCGGCGTATTGCGGATCGAGCCGGTAGTTGCGGTCGTCGCCGCCGATCAGGCAGGCCAGGGTGCGCCGTCCGTCCGGGGCCGGCGGCCGGGTCGGCTGGGGGCGGACCCGGTTGACGGCGCCCCGGGTGACCAGGGCGTTTTTCGGCGGCCGGGCGAGGCCGCGGCGCCAGAGGTCGTGCTCCGGGATGACCAGCAGGTCGAAGCGGCCGGCCGGCAGAAAGTCGGGATAGAGGACCTGGACGGAGAGGGCCAGCCGGCTGCGGGCCAGCAGGAGGTTGACCGGCGCCAGGCGGCCGCCGGCGGCGATGACCGCCTGGGGTCCGGGATAACCGGAAGGGAGGTCGAGTCCGGCCAGCCGGCGCAGCAGGAAGCGGTTGGCGGCCAGGGGCAGAAGCGTTGACAGGTTGGCGGCCAGCAGCAGGAGCGCCCGGCGGGGCGCCGAGAGGTCACCGACCCGGA
>CAYOGU010000203.1:0-6783 GCA_964403345.1 uncultured Syntrophus sp.
CGTCGACATCGGTGGGCAGGACAGCAAGGCCGTGGTCATGGACGAAAACGGCAAGGTCACGAACTTCACGATGAACGACAAATGTGCGGCAGGAACCGGGCGTTTTCTGGAGGTGATGGCGCGCGCCCTGGAGGCGGATCTCGACGAATTCGGCAACCTCTCCCTGAAGGCGAAAAATCCCGCGAAGATCAGTAATCTCTGCACGGTTTTCGCCGAGTCGGAGGTGATCTCGCTCATCGCCAAGGGGGAAACGCGGGAGAACATCATCGCCGGGATCCACGAGGCGATCGCATCCAGGGTTTCGGCGATGGCCAATCGGATCGGTCTAAGGGCACCAGCCATGATGACGGGAGGCGTTGCCCGCAACATCGGCGTCGTCCGGGCCCTGGAGAAGGCCATCGGGATGCCGGTCTTCGTTTCGCCGCACGCCCAAGTCGTCGGCGCGATCGGCGCAGCGAGTCTCGCGCGCGATCTGCTGTAGCCCGGAAAACCGATGAAGGTCTGGGCTATCCCGGGCGAGGGTCGGGCTACAGGGTGGCCAGAAACCCCTTGCTCTTTTCGATATCCCCTTCGGGGTCCATCCCGCCAGGAAATTCGAAGCAGAGCTGGAATTCACTTCCCGTCTTGGCGAGGGCGGCAAAGATCTCCCTCAGCGGCAAGGTGCCGCCGCCCAGGAAGGTGCTCTGGAGGCCCCGTTCAGTCCGCCGTGCATCCTTGGCATGGACGTAGATGATCCGCGGTCCCAGCGTCCGGATAGCGGTCAGGGGGTCCTGGCCGGTGGTCGCGTAGTTGGCGAAGTCGAGGTTTGTGCCGAGAGCGGGGCTTCGGATCTCCATCAGGGCTGCGCGGATCTCCGAGATCTTTTCACCGGGTTCACTGGAATTGTTCTCGACGGCGATCCGGATCCCGCGACGGGCTGCTTGGGCGACGGCCGAGCGGGCCGATTCGCGCAGGGCATCCCCCTCGGCGCCGGCAGCAGGCGATGCCCCGAGCGGGACCCGCAGAAGTTTCGCCCCGAGGGCCGCAGCATCCTCGATGTCCCTGAGGAGTTGTTGCCGCTGCGCCGGGTCGTGATGATACAGGGGGGTCAGGACGGCGTACACCACCTGAAGACGCGCCGATTGCAACTGGCTGCCGAGAAAGGCGATCTCCTCCTCCCGCTGCCGCCAGTGGACGTCCCGGTATTCGACGCCGGATGCACCGTGCTTGACTGCCAGGTGCGCCAGGTCTGCGACCGAGAGGTTTCCCGCATTCAAATCCCTTTCGAACTGGACCGACGAGATCAGGAACGGATGGCCTACGACAGCAGCGGTGGTTGTCATCATGGTCCTCCTTGCGGTTTGATGGTCCTTCGTTTTTGCTCTATACCCTCTTTGCGGGCCTGTCAACACCCTGGCCAGGGGGATGCGTCCCAGTTTGGTCCTTTCGGGCCGGGACTTCACAGGCGCGCATCGATCTTTTCCCGCCCTGCAGCACCGCCCAGGATTCCCCTTGAAAATGGGCGTCCTTTCAGGTAGGGTCTTCGCGTTTCCGAAAGACTCGCTGCTGACGCGGGAGGTTGCGGTATGCTAATCAGATGGTTTTGCATGGGAATCCTCTGTTTCTGGATGCTCTGGACGTGGCCGGCGACAGCTGCGGAGGTCGCTCCCGCCGACCTGCTCAGGGCCCAAGAGGGGCTGACGACCGTTCTGAACCGGCTGAACGCCGATTGTGCCCGTGCTGCGGATCGTCTGGGCCAGGCAGGCCTGACAGGGAAAGAAGCGCGGCGTACCCTCGGGGAACTCTGTGCGGCCCATCCCGAGGCAGTGGACTGTGCCGCCGTTGATCCGAAGGGCCGCATGGTCGCCGTCGAGCCGGCGGCCCGGCGTGTTCACGAAGGTGTGGATATCTCCTCCCAGGACCATATCATCCGACTTCAAAAGACCCGTAAACCGGTCCTGAGCAGACTGTTCAAATCGGCCGAAGGGCTTGATGCCGTCAGTATGGAATATCCGGTTTTTTCACCCAAGAGGGAGTTCATCGGTTCGGTGAGCGTCCTGATCCGGCCGGAAGCCCTTGCGAAGAAGGGGTTGGGGAGGGGCGGCGAGGCGACGGTCCGGGTGATCCAGGAAGAGGACGGCCGGATCCTCTATTCCCCCGATGCCAGGGAGATCGGCAGGACCGCACCGGCCCTCCCAGGCACGCGCCTGGCCGACCGGTTCTTCTCTCAGGCGACCTCCGAGAAGAACGCCTGCTCCAGCAAAGCCGAAAGTTGCGGTGAACCGGAGGCCCCACGGGTGATGGTCGAGCTCCATGGAACCCACTGGCAACTGACGCCCTTTGCCCGGTAGCGGACAGGATGGATCGCTTGTTGAGAGGAGTTTCTGTTGGATACGGTCCTTGAAATCCTTGGGGGGGTCTACAGGATCACGCTCCCCATGCCCTTTCGTCTGAAGGAAGTGAACGTCTTTGCGGCCCTTGAGGAAGAAGGGTTTTCGCTGATCGACACCGGTCCCAACATGGCGGGCGTCCTGCCCGCCCTGGAGGCCGCTCTCGCCGAGATCGGGCAGTCCGTAGAGACCTGCCGACGCATCCTGATCACCCATACCCACGCAGACCACTGCGGTTTGGCCGGTCCCATCGCCGACAGGTCCGGTGCCGGGATTTTTCTTTCCGAGACCGAAGCGTTGAAGAGCCGGACCTTCTCGGATGAGGGGCGGTGGATCGAGCGCTTTCGCCGGTTCGGCCTGGAGAACGGTCTTGACGCCGTCACGCTGGGGAGCCTCGCCAGGGTCTTTTCGGCCTTCCGGAACGCCAGTCCCCCGTTCGTACCGACGGGGACGCTCGCCGAAGGAGAACCGCTGAAGGTCGGGGGGAGGGTCCTGGAGGTCATTCCAACGCCCGGCCACAGCCGCGGCCATTGTTCCTTCTACCTGCCGGCGGAGCGGCTCCTGATCGCCGGGGACCACGTCCTGCCGCAGATCACCCCCAACCTGAGCCCCGATCCGCTCGATCCTTCCTTCCGGCCCCTGAAGGCTTTTCTGGAGGCCCTGGATCGAGTCGCCTCCCTGCCGGTGGCGATGGTTCATCCGGCCCACGGAAGGCCCTTTCAGGGTCTCAGGGAAAGGGTCGAGCAGATCCGGGATCACCATCGTCAGCGGAAGGGGCTTGCCCTCGCCGCCGTCTGTGGAAAGGCGAGGACGGCCGATGAAGTCTCCCGGGCCATCTTTGGCGACGCCCTTCCCCCTTTCGACCGATACCTGGCCCTCAACGAGTCCTATGTCCACCTCATCGAACTGGAGGCCGAGGGGGTCATCGGCCGCCAGGTGCGGGACGGCCTCTGCCTTTTTTCGAAAGGCTGATCCACCGGGCGGCAAACCGGATCACGATGAAGGCCAGGACGATCGCCGCCAGTCCCATCCCGACCACCCCCCAGGTGATGGCATTCCCTCCGGCAACCAGGTCGATCGGGTTCCAGGAAGGAACGGCCTTGAACCGGCCCTCGGGCCCTCGGTACCGTTCGGGAATCTCTGGGATGCCGTTCCCGTCGGTGTCAGGGAATGCCTTCAGGTAGTCGGCCAGGGCGACCCACTCCTTGATTTCCTGGATCCCCGGCGTCCGGGCGTCGGCATCGACGACCCCCTCCTTTGTATCGGTGACGGGCCGCCCCTGCCGGTCCCGCGGCGTGACCGACAGGAGGCCGTGGGAGGCGTTTCGGACGTAATCCACCATCTGGGCCGTGTAGAAGTTCATGCAGACCCGGTAGAGTTTCTCCGGCAGCAACGGCTCATAGACACCACGGGCGTTTCGGATGGCCACCGACGTGACGCGGTCGAAGGGGACCCGGTGGGGATTGTGGGAGAACCTCACGCCGGAAAACTGGAGATGGGCGTCCGTCTTGATTTTTGCCACGGTCGTTTCCACCTCGAGCAGGTCCTTAAGCTCCTTTCCCGTGGTGTAGTAAGTGACCAGGGGATAGCCGGGCAAACCGTCCGGTCCTAGGCCGAGCGAGAGCGTGCGGAAGACGTCGGCGACTCGGATCGGACCCTTCAGGAAGGAATCCCGGATGACCCCGAGCGGTTCCACGACCACGTCGATGGGTTCGTAGCGGGTCCCCTCGGCCTTCTGGACGGCCTGTCGGAAGGCGTCCGTGATCATATCCCCGATCCCTGTTTCCCCGGGACGGGCATAGGCCGCCTCCAGGGTCTCCATATCAAAGGTGCTCTCGGCGATCACCTGGTCGAACCGGATTCCGAAGGCGGACAGGTACTCCCTGTCCACCGCCCTCTTGAAGTCGGCGATCCTGCCGGCCAAGACCTGATCATCGGGTATCTCCGAAACGATGGGTTTGAGTTCATAGCCCGCGGCCGTCGACCCGTTCCCCGGCCGGAAGTCGAGGACGAGGCGGCCCAGATAGGCTCCGTAGCAGCCGGCCGAGACGATGAGGGTCTTCCCGACCGCGATCGGCCGGGGCAGGACCGTGTGGGTGTGGCCGCTGATGATCACGTCGATTCCGGGGACCTCGCGGGCGAGATTCTCGTCCTCGGAGTGTTCCTTTACCGGGGAAGTGCCGGCGTGGGAGAGGACAACGATCAAGTCGGCTTTCTCCCGGTTCCTGAGGATCTCGACCATCTCCCGGCTCGATGCGATGGGGTCGCCGAAGGTGACCGGTTTGGCGAAAGGGGTGTCCACCTGGGCATCCTTCCCCAGAATCCCGAAAAGGCCGATCCGAACCCCCCCGCGTTCGATGACGTGATAGGGGACGACCGGATACTCCCGAAAGGCCCCTTTCAGGCCATCGGCCCCCTTGCCCTCTGCACTGAAGCGGACGTTCGAGGCGACCATGGCGGGGAGTTGCTTCTCTCTGGCGCGGGCGATTCGCAGGGCCCTCGCCAGACCGTCCGGCCTGAAGTCGAAATCGTGGTTCCCGAGAGTCATGGCGTCGTAGCCCATGGCCGCCATGAGCCGGAGTTCCGCCGCTTCGGTCAAGAAGATCGTGTGGAAGAGGGTCCCCATGCTGAAGTCGCCGGCATCGACGAGAAGCGTCCGACCCTCCTCGCGGTTCTGGCGGATGGAGGTCAGGAGTTTCGCGTATCCTCCCCGTTCGAGGGCCCGTCCGTCGGGAGCGGCCACGCGCTGGGGGAGAAAATAGGAGTGGAGGTCGTGGGTGAAGAGGATGACGACCCTCCGTGCCTGGTCCGTCCCCCCGGTTTGGCTGTCCGCTCCGGGAATGCCGGCAGCGGTCAGCAGGAGGGCAACCAGGATCAGGACCATCCATCGCGGTAGGGGGGGGCGCTTCAAAGGGTTCCTCCTTGTTTGCGTTCGTTGCGGGCAGTATAAGGAGAATTCAGGCGCGGGTCAAATCCAAAGGGCTTTCGGCTTCCGGCGCATACGACCCAAAGCGAGACGCCACCCGGCTTTCCAGGGGAAGCGGAATATTTGCGCGAGGGCGGGGCCCCCAAGGACCGCCCCATGGGTTGTGACTCAGGATGAATCTATTCCTGGGCATCCAGGTCAATATCGGGATAGAGCTTTTTGGCGCAGGAGGGGCAAACGGTGTGGGTGAATTTGGCGTCGGAGCGGTCCCGGATATAGCATTCGATTTGCTTCCAGTTTCCCTGGTCGTCCTGAATGCTTTTGCAGGAGGAGCAGATGGGCAGGAGCCCCTCAAGGACCTTGACCTCACCGAGGGCGCGTTCAATCTCCCGGTTCTTTTTGTCCAGCGTTTCGAGGGCACTCACGAGGGCCAGATGGTCCTCCACCGCGTCCTTGAAGGCAAGCAGCAGTTTTTCGTAGCGTTCCCCCCATGGGTTGGCCTTGGTGTCCACGACACACAGGGTCCCGAACACCTCGCCGTCGGGCCAAAAGAGGGGATAGCCCAGGTAGGCGTAGATCCCGGCTTTCGCGGTCGGTGAGTCGGCCCACTGGGGGTCCTTTCTGGCGTCAACGACCTGAACCTTCTGTCGTCTCTTCGCAGCCGCCTCGCAGTACACGCCGGCCATTGGCATCCGCATTCCGGAGGAAAAGGGATTATGGAGACCGATGTTCGACCGAAAGATCTCCAAATCCGGGGGTTCCAACCGGTTGATCATGACGCTCGGCACGGACAGCAGATTGGCGACGGTGTCCACGACACGCTGCCAGCGTTCGACGATATGAGCCGGGATGATGGTATCCCTGATCTTCAGTTCCATGGTCTTCCCCCCTGATTTGCCGATGCATCCGCCTGTCGTGGCTGATACGAGTGGTGCGGCCGCATAAGATCGTGGAACTCAGTTCACGAAGCTACCAAAAAAAGGGTGAAAGTCAATGAAAAAGGGAAATCCACGGGGAATGCGTCACCCCGTCATGCCTTGGGGTTCTCTTTTGGGGGCTCCCGCAGGTCCAGCCGAGGCATGAGTAGGAGGCCTAGGAGGGTGAGGCTGCCGATGAGGACGAAGGCAAGTCCGAAAGCCCCCGCGTCCCCGAAGGCGCCGACCACCATCGGGAAGAACCCGCCGCCCAACATGTAGGCCAAAAAGATCGTGAGCGATACGGAGAGGTTCCGAGCCCCGGGCGGGACGATCCGGGAGAGGGTCGTGAAACCCGGTGCGAAGAAGCAGGCGGTCGCCATTGGCTGGAGAAAGACCAGCAGGATCACCCAACGGCCGGGGAGGACACCCAGGAGGATCGCGGAAAGGCCGTTGATGAGCGTGACGGCTACGATCGTGGGTTTCGGGCCGATCCGGTCCGTGATCCAGCCGGACAGAAGGGCCATGGCGATGACCGGGATGCGCGACAGCCCGATCAGTGTGTTCGCCAGGG
>CAYOGU010000204.1:0-6751 GCA_964403345.1 uncultured Syntrophus sp.
CAATTTTGGTTTCCGCGTTCTTTGACAATCCATTTTGTGATAATCGCCGGGGAAGATTGCCACGGGGAGGGCGTGTTTCCCTCCCTTAGGTAGTTCCCACCCCAAGGTTCCTCATCCGAACCAGGTCGTAGGCCGCTACCGCCAGGGTGAAGTACCAGGAGATCTTCTCAACGCCTCGGTAGCGAGCTTTTCGTAGAGTACCGATGGTCTTGATCCAGCCGAAGATCTCTTCGATGCGTTTCCTGACCTTCCCACTGACCTCGTACCCTGGATGACGTGTGGTGCGGCCATCAATGGCGGAGCGCCGGTCCGTGTCGTTCTGAGCCACATGGGGCGTGGCACTCATGCTGCGCAGGGTGGCCACGAATCCTTCCGTATCGTAACCCTTGTCTGCGCCGACGGTCACCCGTCTTTTGCCCGGGATGCTCAGGATCATATCTGCGGCTGCCTCTCGCTCGGCGGTTCCGGTAGCCGGGGTTACGCGGGCATCCAGCACTAGGCCGTTTCGATTCTCCATGAGGGTATGTCCCATATAGCAGAGCTTCGATTCCTTCCCCTTGCCCTTGCGGTACAGTCGAGATTCAGGATCGGTGGTCGATGCATGGGTATCGTTCTTGCGGGTCTGCCCGTGGAAATCGACTTCATCGTTCCGGCCTGAGGGGATTCTCGGACCGCCACCCCGGGGCTGGAAGCTCTTGATGGATGCCCAAGCATCAATCAGGGTGCCGTCCACGCTGAAGTGGTCCTTCGACAAAAGCCGCGCCTCCTTCGCTTGCGCGATGATCCACTGGAGAAACTGCCCGGCTACCTTAACCGCATCTGTCTAACAGACGGGGTGCACTCCAATTCGCTATTCTGAAGAGCTTGCGGACAGACTTGAATGGAAAATTTATGATGTCGATCAATGACACTCCCGAGATCCGTTTACTCTTCAGGGAGTTTAAGATCGAAGAAGTAAAGACATCCTATACGGCAGGGGGCGGGGATAAGACAAAGAGGGTTCAGGAGCTCCTGATCAGGAATTATGAATAGCCATTCAAACGAATTTTGACAGGATCAAATAAGTTTGGGAAGTGAGTTATCTCGATTCTTGGGGTTCCGTTATCGCGCGCCGCCACAGGACGGTATCGGCTCCTTGTCTCTCAGGCCTCCTGGAAAAGGCGGAGGATCTCCGGCCCAAACCGTTGGACCTTCTCCGGGGGGAGCAAGCCCTCGGCCCCCATCGCATCGAGGGAGGGGACCTCCAGTTTGGCAAGGCCCACGAGATGGTGATCGGAGAGGATCATGAAGGGGGCGCGGTCGATCGCCTGGGCCTTCTCGAAGCGCCAGCGGAAGAGCCCGCGGAGCCGCTCCTTCTGCTCGAGGGTGAGGGAGCCATATCCCGGGATCTTGCGATGCGCCAGGCGGTCCAGGGCCCTGGGTTGCCAGGTCACGGCGGTCATCCCGGCGAAGACCTGCTCGGCCTGCTGGATCAGCCCCTTTTCCCGGAGCTCCGCATCGAGCTTCCGGCAGAGCGCCGGCAGATAGACGGTGTCGAGGGCTGCGTATTCAAGCTGCTCATCGGTCAGGGGACGCAGGTCCCATCGGGAACGCTGCAGCTTCTTCTCCAGGGTCACGCCGAGGTAGGCCTCCAGGAGCTTGCAGAGGGCAAGCTCCCGGTTGCCCAGGAGAGACGCGGCACGGTGGGTGTCGAAGATGTTCCGGAAGGCGAAGGCATAGTCCCGTTTGAGGATCCGGATGTCGTTGTCGCCTGCATGGAGAATTTTGAGGACCGCGGGATCGATGAGGACCTCTCCCAGAAAGGAGAGGTCGAGGCCGGCCAGTGGGTCGATCAGCCAGGTCTTCTCGCCGGTCTGGATCTGCAGGAGGCAGAGTTTGTCGCGGAAGTAGCGGAAGGAGTCGTACTCCGTATCGAGGGCGACGATCCTGGCGTCCCGGATCGTTTTCTCGGCCTTGGCCAGTTGCGGCGGTGTTTCGACGAGTTCCCAGCGGCGCGTCATGCGATCCACCTCAGGCTGAAGTTGATGAGTGTAAAAGCCGCCAGGAGGGCGAAGGCGGTATAATCGGGCCTGGCGAGCCTCGGTACGTAGAGGGTTGTCCTCGGCCCCCGCCGATAGCCACGGGCCTCCATTGCCTCCGCGAGTTCGTCGGCGCGGCGGAAGGCGGACAGGAGAAGGGGGACAGCCAGAGCCCTGGCGGCCCTGATCCGGACCGCCGGTCCCCCTGTCTTGAAGTCGGCCCCCCGCGCCATCTGGGCCATCCGGATCCGATCGTACTCCTCCAGGAGCATCGGCATGAAGCGCAGAGCCATGGCGATCATCACGGCGATGTCCTGGGAGGGGATCCCCACCCAGGCGAGGGGCCTGAGGAGGCGTTCGATCCCGCCGACCAGGTCCGAGGGGAGAGTGGTCATGGTGAGGATGGCGGCACTGACGACGAGCCCCGCGAACTGCCAGGTCACGTAGGCTCCCTGGACCAAGCCTTCGCGGCTGATCGCCAGGGGCAGGGGGGCCAAGGAGAGGAGCACTTTTCCATCAGTCCAGAGCAGGTGGACCAGGAAGATCAGGGCCATGAAGAACGCCACCGGCCTGAGGGCCGCCGCGGTCCGGGCAAGGCCGAGGCGGGCCTCCCGGATCAGGGCTGCCAGGGCCAGGGTGATGAGCGCGATCCCCGCCGGCGTCGCCGTGAAGATCAGGAGACTCAGCGCGACAACGGCCACGATCTTAACCCGCGGATCGAGGCGATGGACGGTTGTGTCCCCAGGCTGGTACTGGCCGAGCTTAATCATGGCCGGCCCTCAAGGGGATGTCCAGCCCGATGGCGCCGAGGAGTTCGGCCCGGCCGAAGACTTCGGCCGGCGTCCCTTCCGCCACGAGGCTGCCCCGGTCCATCAGCGCGATCCGGTCCACGGAGGCAATGTCCCGCATGTCGTGGGCGATGTGGATGATCGCCATGCCTTGGCGGCGCAGCCTTTCGATGATCGCCAGGACCCGCTCTTTTGCCGCCGGATCGAGGTAGGCGGTGGGCTCGTCGAAAGCGATGTAACGGGGGTCCATGGCGAGGACTCCGGCGATGGACAGGAGCCTCTTCTCGCCGCCGGAAAGGGTGTGGGGGGGACGCTTTTCGAATCCCGTCATCCCCACCATGGCCAGGCAGTCGTCCACCCGCTGCCGGATCTCTGACGGAGGGAGGCCCATGTTTCCCGGGCCGAAGGCCACGTCTTCCTCCACGGTCATCCCGACGATCTGGGTGTCGGGGTTCTGGAAGACCATGCCGACGCGCCTGCGGATCTCCCGGACGGCGTCGGCATCGGTGGTCGCCATCCCGTCTACGAGGACGGATCCGGAGACGGGCAGCAACAATGCGTTGAGGTGCTTGATCAGCGTCGTCTTGCCGCAGCCGTTCGGACCGATCAGGGCGGTGTGCATCCCCTCCCCGATCGTGAGGCTGATCCCCCGAAGGATCTCGGGCGCTTCCCGGTCGTAACGGTAGACCAACTTCTCGATGCGGATCATAGGGGCTTCCCTATGAAACGGTCCCGGATCTTCAGGGCGATCCAGGCCGTCAGGACGATCTTGACGGCGTCGCCGGGGATGAAGGGGACCAGCCCCACGGCCAGGGCCTTGTAGAGGGGAAGGCGCGCGACAAAGGCCAATTGGAGGACTCCGAGCCCGTACATGGCGGCCTCTCCCACCAGGATGGCCAGGCACAGCCAGGCGAATCCCGGCCGGTCCTTCATCCGGGCGATCTTCCCGGTGAGGGCGGCGGCAACGACAAAGCCGACCAGATAGCCGCCCGTCGGGCCGATCAGGACGCCGAAACCCGCCTTCCCGCCAGCGAAAACGGGCAATCCGATGAGGCCCAGGAGGATGTAGACCACCTGGCTCAGGGCGCCCAGGCGGGCTCCAAGGAGGACTCCCGCCAATCCCAGGAAGAGGGTCTGGAGCGTGATCGGGACCGGCGGCAGGGGGATGATGATATAGGCCCCCACGGCGGTCAGCGCCCCGAAGAGAGAGGCATAGACCATGCCGCGCAGCGACTGGGAATCTTGGTTCATGGCGGATTCAGATCCTTAACCTTGGCGGGGACAGGCCCCGGTTTCTCCTCAAAGCCCCGGGGAGCCTTTGGGTGAAGTCTCTCATACAGGGTTTCTTGAGGAGATTCAACTTTTTTCCTCACGGCTGAGGAACCACTGGTCGAGCCGCCGGACGATCCAGCTCCACAGGCTGTAATGGGCGACAACCCCGTCGATCCCGGGACTCCCCACCGTGATTTCGTCCCGCTCGTAGCTCTCCAGGATGATCGGCCTGGCGGCGCTTCCGGACCGGTCGATCCGGTAACGGTAGAAGCTTCCGCGGAAATAGTGATAGGGCGGCAGGCCATTCTCGAATGCCGCCAGGAGCGCCTCGTCGAAGTCCGCCGGATCGTTCCCGGGGGGCACCCTCTTGGCGGGATCGCCCTGAGCCGCCTGCCCTCCTTGTTGCCCCCTGAGGAATCCCGAAAACTCCCGGTGGAACCGTTCGACGTGGTGTCGGTAGAGATCGGGGTCGACCCGATAATCCTTCACCCTGAGGCCCGAGGCCTCCAGTTCCTCCTTGCATGGACAGACAGCCACCACCCGTTTCATCCTGGTCTCCTGAAGGGATCGTCCCCGCCGTTCCGACAGAGGGGCAGAAGGACAATGCACTAATATAATGAAGAATATTTCTTGACAAGGGGAAAATGGTGATCATATATTTATCTAATTCGGAGTGGAGCCGAGGATCGGCCCGCTCCACATTCTGAAAAGGAGGAACGCGCATGAAGAAGGTATCTGCAGTCATCTTTTCAATGGTTTTCTTCGCGGCATTATCGTTTGCGGTTGTAGGATGCAAGAAGGCCGAAGAGCAGAAGCCGGCTGAGGCCCCCAAGGCCGAGGCCCCCGCTGCGGCTCCGGCTGCCCCGGCAGCCCCTGCCCCTGCGGCGGCTCCTGCGGCCCCCGCTGCCCCGGCAGCTCCTGCGGCCCCTGCCAAGTAGTTTCAGCCGGTCACGAAGAGAAAACCGGCCGGACGGGTTTCGCCCCGTTCGGCCGGTTTTTTTGTGGCCGGACAGCGGGCCGGGTTTCCCCGGGCCGGGCCGTCATTTGATCAGGCGCCGGCGCATGCGATGGAGGGCGGTCGGGAAGACGACCGTCGCAAAGACGGCCAGATAGGCGAGCCCCGTCAGGTTTGACGCCCCGATCCGGCCGCAGCTGAACCCCCGGGCAAGGTCGACCAGATGGGTGAGCGGCATGGCCGCGGCGGTCCATTGGGCCCAGATGGGAAGGTTCTCCAGGGGAAAGAAGGTCCCCCCGAAGAGGAACATGGGGGTGATGAAGAGAAAGACCGGCAGGTTCAGGAGGTCGATGTTCGGGACGATGGCCGTGCAGATCATGCCGGCGGCGCCGAAGGCGATGCCCCCCAGAAAGGCGAGCGGAATGAGCAGAAGGCCTTCCGGGTAACGGATCAGGCCGAATGCGCTCAGGACCGCCATCATGATCGCCGTGGCGATCACGGACTTGGTCGCCCCCCAGACGATCTCTCCGGTGATGATCTCCTCGACCGTGAGGGGGGTCGCCATCATGGCATCGAAGGTCCGGTAGTAGTACATCCGGACGAAGGAACTGTAGGTGTTCTCGAAAAAGGCGTTGTTCATGACCGTGATCGCCACGAGCGCCGGGGCGATGAACCGGATGTAGGAGATCTCCTCCCCCTGGTATCGGACGTTTCCTACGAGGCCGCTCAGGCCGACGCCGAATGCCAGCAGGTAGAAGAGGGGTTCCAGGAGCGGAGGGATGAAGCTGATCTTCCAGCTCTGACGGTAGGCCGTCAGATGCCTCTGCCAGACGCGGACGAAACGGAAGGAGAGCGGCGGATAGGGTTTCATTCGCGGAGCTCCCTTCCGGTCAGGCGCAGAAAGACGTCTTCCAGCGTCGCCATCCGCAGGGTGCAGCCCCCCTCGCAGAAACGTGCGCTGATCTCGCGGTACAGGTCGCTTCCCTCCTCAAGGGCGACCAGCAGCCTTTGGCCGATCCTCTCGTAGGGGATCGCCTGGGCATCGAGGAAGGCGGGAAGCCCTGCCGCGGGTCTGCCGACTTCGATGACGTGGCTCCCGACATGGCGGCGGACCAGTTCGGCCGGTTTCCCCTCGACCAGGAGTCGCCCCCCGTCCAGGATGATGAGCCGCTCGCAGAGCCGGGAGGCCTCTTCCATGTAGTGCGTCGTCAGGAGGATCGTGAGCCCTTCCAGCCGGAGCGCCTCGAGTTTTTCCCAGACCTGGTGGCGGGACTGGGGATCGAGGCCCGTGGTCGGCTCGTCGAGAATAAGGAGCTCCGGCCGGTTGAGCAGGGCGCGGGCCATGACCAGCCGGCGGACCATCCCCCCGGAGAGCTCGGAGATCCGGGCATCGGCCCGGTTTTCAAGGGCCATGAACCGGAGCAGTTCGAGGGCGCGCTCCCGGGCCCTGGCGGCGGGGATATCGAAATAGCCCGCGAAGGCCATAAGGTTCTGGAGGACCGTAAGGTCCGGATCGACGTTGTTCTCCTGCTGGCAGACACCGATCCGGGACTTGATCGAACGGGGATGTGCCGTGACGTCCAGGCCGAAGACCTTGAGGGTTCCTGCCGTGGGGGGAGAAAAACCGTAGACCATCCGGATCGTGGAGGTCTTGCCCGCGCCGTTGGGGCCGAGGATCCCGAAGCACTCTCCCGGCTGGACCGAGAAGGAGAGCCCGT
>CAYOGU010000205.1:0-6744 GCA_964403345.1 uncultured Syntrophus sp.
GGCGGCTGCGTCATCTACTGGTTCACCGGCTCTTCCATGCAGGCGGTGGTGACCGGGGCTTACCGGGCCGTGGTCTACATCAAGGAGCACATCAAACTGGACAAGCAGGAGGCCTCGATCGCCGACAGCAAGGAGGTCGTCAAGATCTGCACGATCTACGCCCAGAAGGGGATGATCAACATCTTCGTCGTCATCTTCTTCATGGCCCTGGCCCTGGCCTTCTTCGATCCCTACTTCTTCATCGGCTACCTGGTGGGCATCGCCTTCTTCGGACTGTTCCAGGCGATCTTCATGGCCAATGCCGGCGGCTGCTGGGACAACGGCAAGAAGATCGTCGAGGTGGACCTGAAGCAGAAGAACACGCCGCTCCATGAGGCGACCGTCGTCGGAGACACCGTGGGCGATCCGTACAAGGATACCTCCTCGGTCTCCCTGAACCCGGTCATCAAGTTTACGACCCTCTTCGGACTGCTGGCCGTGGAGATCGCCGTGACGATGCAGAACGTCGGCCTGAAACTCGGACTTTCGGCGATCTTCTTCGTGATCGCTCTGATCTTCGTCTACCGCTCGTTCTACGGCATGCGGATCAGCAGCGAAAAACTCTAATCGTTCCCAATCAACCTCGGGCAGGGGCGCCCCGGCAAGGGGCGCCCCTTTTTTTATCCCGCCGCCGGATGGGGGCCTCTCCGTCGGCAGGTAATGACTCGTGCCCTGTATCGTAGGATGGATTTCGGGGGCGCGATTTGAATGCGTCACCACCCGTCGGCTCCCTCCCTTGACAGGAGATGAAAAAGCATCTAGCCTGTGCCTCATCCCGGACCCCAAGGAGACGCCATGGGCTTTCGTTGCGGCATCATCGGCCTTCCCAATGTAGGCAAATCCACGATCTTCAACGCCCTTACCGCCGCCGGCGCGGAGGTGGCCAACTACCCCTTCTGCACCATCGATCCCAATGTGGGACGGGTCCCCGTCCCCGACGAACGACTCCTGAAAATCGCCGAGGCTATCCAGCCCCCGAAAACGACCCCGACCAGCATGGAGTTTCTGGACATCGCCGGCCTCGTGAAGGGCGCAAGCCGGGGCGAGGGCCTGGGGAATCGATTCCTTGGCCACATCCGGGAGGTCGATGCCCTGATCCACATCGTCCGCTGTTTCGGCGATCCCGATGTCGTTCACATGGACGGGACGATCGATCCGGTGCGGGACATCGAGGTGGTCAACACCGAGCTGCTCCTTGCCGACCTGGAGACCGTGGAGAAGAGGATCGCCCGGGACGAGAAGGCCTCCAGGTCAGGCGATAAGGAGGCCCGGCATGAACTCGAACCCCTCATCGCCATTCGCGATGCCCTGGGACGCGGAACAGCGGCCAGGGAAATCACCGCCGACGCCGACCGTGCGGAGCTCGATCCCCTTCTGGCGGACCTTCATCTGCTGACCTCCAAAGAAGTGCTCTACGTGGCCAATGTGGAGGAGGAGGCGCGCCAGGGAAAGGACGAGGCGGTCCTGAAGGTCGAAGGGTTCGCCGCCCAACGACGCGCCGCCGCGGTCGTCATCTGCGGCCGCCTCGAGGCGGAAATGGCGGAACTCCCCCATGCCGAACGCGATGAATTCCTGGCTGCCATGGGCCTTGAGGAATCGGGGCTCAAGCGGCTCATCCGGGCCGGCTATGACCTTCTGGGGCTCATCACCTTCTACACGACCGTAGGCCCGGAACTGCGCGCCTGGACGATCCCCCGCGGGACCCAGGCCCCGGCCGCCGCCGGTCGGATCCACAGCGATATGGAGAGGGGGTTCATTCGGGCGGAAATCCTCCATTACGAGGATTTCCTCAGGCTGGGAGGCGTCTCACAGGCCCGGGAAAAGGGCCTCCTCCGTATCGAGGGCAGGGACTATGCCATCCAAGACGGGGACATCGTCCACTTCCGTTTCAACGTCTGAGCGCTCCCCTGGGTTGCACGATTCCCCATTCAAAAACAAAGGGCCTTCCCGGTCGCAAACGGGAAGGCCCTTTCGGACACAAAAAAATGGTGGATGGAAAAGGAGGGAACCTAAAAACCATCCACCACTATAAAACTGAAAGGGTTTTGATTACCACGCCACCTTTCAGATTATATTTCAGAGGTCGGTGGGTGCAAAGGAGGGAATGAAAATCACCCACCGACCCTGAAACAACGGACATCCACTTTACGACGGCGTCAATCCGGCAGGAAAAAGGCCTTGCTCTTGTTGCCGCCGCGTTTCTCCCTCTCCTCACCCGATGGCTCTTCCGAAGGCGAATCGCCCTTCTTCTCGCCGTCCCGGATCAAGAAGAACTCGGTCTCCTGAATCGTCCCCCGGCCGGTTTCTTTCCTGTTACCGCCAAAGGGACTTTTATTGCGTTTCGTTACCGCTGCCACCTGAAAAATCTGTCCCTGCAATCCCCGGAAATCCCGATTCCAGGAGGTCATCGGGTCCTATCTTTTGATCTCTTTCATAGCAATAGCAGTGCCAAAATCCATAAGCAGCCGCTCCAGAACAGCGCCTTGGAGGTCATATTTGAAATAATGCCATGATTACGGGTAGATGTTTTTATCAAGCGGAAAGGGTTGCCGGATGCCGTGGGCCACCGTGCAATTTCCAGGCGGCACCGGATGGATCAGAAGGGGGCGGAAACGTTCACATCCCGCACGAAATGAGGCGAATGGTCACGCAAAAAGCAACTCTGGTTTGAGCCAGGCAAAAACGTGCCATGGTCGCACATAGCGTTCCGTATTCGCACGTTCTGAAATTTGTTATTTATATAGGATTGTTATATACTTTTTTTAGCTCCCGGATCAGTTTGAAGCGGGAAATCCCGAGGCGTCTGGCTGCCTCGGTCTTGTTCCCCCGGCTCATCTCCAGGGTGTTTTCAATGATCTTCCTCTTGATATCGTTGGAGATCCTCTCGGTCACCACGGTAAAATCGATCCCCTCGGAAGAGAGCTGGGGCAGGATGTTGTCGATCTGGATCCTCAGGCTCTCCTGATTGGTGGCCTCCCGCATCTCCGCAGGCAGGTTCTCGGCAGTGATCTGGGCTCCGTCGCTGTGGAGGATCATGATCCGCTCGATGATGTTCTTGAGCTCCCGGACATTTCCGGGCCATTGGTAGACAGTCAGGACGCGTTCGGCATCCTCCGTGAACCCCCTCACCTTCTTCTTGAACTTTCTGTTGAATTCCTCCACGTAGTAACGGGCCAGGAGGAGCAGGTCTTCGGTCCTTTCCCTGAGCGGCGGGATATGAATCGGCACGACGCTGATCCGGTAGTAGAGATCCTCCCGGAATAACCCGTCCGCCACCATGCGGGCCAGATCCCGATTGGTCGAAAAGATGA
This sequence comes from uncultured Syntrophus sp., assembly GCA_964403345.1. Taxonomy (GTDB): domain Bacteria; phylum Desulfobacterota; class Syntrophia; order Syntrophales; family UBA5619; genus JAKAFS01. The sequence goes on from CAYOGU010000205.1 coordinate 3,351, forward strand.
ACCGCACGTCGATGGGGATGTTGTCGTTGCCCCCCAGGCGCCGGATATGACCGTCCTCCAGCATGCGGAGGAACTTGGCCTGGAGGTGGATGCTCATGTCGCCAATCTCGTCCAGCAGCATCGTGCCCCCGTTGGCATCCTCCAGAAGACCGATCTTCCGCTTTCGGGCATCGGTGAATGCCCCTGCCTCGTAACCGAAAAGCTCGCTCTCCAGGAGAGTCCCGGGGATCGCCGCGCAGTTGATGTCGACGAACTTCTTGTTGCTGCGGTTGCTCTGCCGGTGGATGGCCCGGGCGACGAGCTCCTTGCCCGTACCGCTCTCGCCCTGGATCAGGATGTTCGTGTTGTGGCCCGCCACCTCTTCGATCACATGGAAAAGACTCAGCATCTTCTTGGAATTGCCGAGGATGTTGTGGAATCCCAGAAGGACGTCCTCCCGCTCCTTGAGCTTCTCCACCTCCGTCTTCAGGGATTTCGCCTCCAGGGAGAGCATGGAGTGCATGATGGCGTTGTCATAGGAGGTGGAGGCGTTCTTGACCAGGATGTCCAGGACATGGATCTGATCCTGGGAATAGGTCCCCGTTTTCTTGGCCAGATACAGGGCGCCCCGGAACTTGTCTTTCACCTTCAGGGGGATGGCCAGCTCCGACAGGTATCCCGGGAAGACCGGCTGGGTCGAGGCTGAAGCGGCCGAGGCCCGGCGGTTGATGATCGAATCGCTGTCCATGGCCTCCCGGATGATCGTTGGCCCGATCCTCTCCTCGCAGGCCCTCCGGTCATCGATCGAGACCTTGCCCCCGTCGTTCACCAGACAGCGGTTCCTCTCCATATCCAGGAAATAGACCAGGATCTTCTCCGAGCGCGCGATCTTCAGGGCACTCTTGACGAGGATCTCCAGGATATGGTCGTCCAGGATGTAACTGGCGTTCATCTCCGAGACCGCCTCCTGGAGGATCGTGAGATGGCGGATCTTCGCGGCGTTGGCCTCGAAGAGGCGCATGTTGTGGATGATGATGGAGAGGGTGTTGGCATAGGTCACGAAGAGGTTGATCTCCTCGGGAAAGAACTTGGTCTCCTCCTTGAACCAGGCGGCGATGATCCCGATCACCTCCTCGCCGATTTTCAGGGGGGCGCAGAAATAGGAACCGCGGTCATAGATCTTCGTCAACATGCGGTCCGTTTCCGTAATCCGCGGGTCGGTGGCGGTCACCTCCACGGCGATCGGCTGGCCCGATTTGGCCACCTTGGTGACGATGCAGTCGTGCTCATGGATATTGAGGGCCAACTCGAAAACCCGCTGCGCCTCCTCGGGGCTGTAGTTCTTGACCACCTTGGCCTCGAGATTCTGTTTGGAGGCGTCGAAGAGGCGGATGATCCCCTTGTCGAAACCGATGTTGTCGACCACCTCGTCGAGGATCTTTACCAGAATCTCGTTGACGTTCGACGGGGCAGTCAGAAAGGTGCTCAGCCGGAAGATGCTCTGGAGCAGCTTGTCCTTGTCCAAAAGCAGGATCGAGGAGATCCGGTTATCTTCAGACTCTGCGGGTTGTGTCTGTGACATGGAAAACGGTCCTTTCTCACGGCACGGTCAAAAAAAGCCTTTGGATTCCCATCCGCTGGATTCCTATACGCTACCTTTCATTTCACAAAATTCGCTTTTTGTCACGGTTTTAATCGACGACGTCAAGCCCGGCCGGGAACGGGATGGGAAGGCCGTTGACCCGCGGGCCGTCAGGTCTTGTCGTAGGAGAAGAACTGCATGGTGAATACGGCTCTCCCCTGGGTGGCGGAGCGCAGATCCGTCGAATAACCGAACATCGCCTTCAGGGGGACCTTGGCCCGGACCTCGCTGACCAGCCCCTTGGGGGTGATCGCCTGGATCTCTCCGCGGCGGGCATTGATGTCGCCGATGACGTCCCCCATGAATTCGGCCGGAGTCACCACATCGACCAGCATGACCGGCTCCAGAAGGACCGGATCGGCCTTCAGGCAGCCGTCACGAAAGGCCGTGGATGCCGCAATCTTGGAGCCGAGGGCCGTCGATTCCCCTTCCCTCAGGGTCCCGCCGACGATGGCGATGCGCACATCGATCACGGGAAAGCCCGCCACGACGCCGCTGAGCAACGACTCCCGAAGCCCCTCCTCCATCGCCGAGAGGAACTCCTCCGGGATCGCCTCTCCGTCGCCGAGCTCGCGGACGATCTCGACGCCGCTTCCCCGCTCCCTGGGTTCCAGGATCAGCCTCACATGGCCGAAATGCCGTTTCTCCCCGAGTTCTCTCTCGAAGATCCCCTCGCACTCCACCCTTTTCTGGATCGTCTCGCGATGGACGACCCTGGGCTTGCCCACGTTCACCCTGGCGTTGAATTCCCTCAGGAGGCGGTCGGTGATGATCTCGAGGTGAAGCTCCCCCATCCCGGAGATGACGGTCTGGGCGGTCTCGTCTTCGTATTTGACCCTGAGCGTCGGGTCTTCGTCCATGAGCTTTCCCAGCGCGATGGAGAGCTTCTCCTGATCGGCCGGCGTCTTGGCCTCGATGGCCAGGCTCAGAACCGGTTCATAGAAGTCGATCGGCTCCAGGAGGATCGGATGAGCCTCGTCGCAGATCGTGTCGCCGGTGGTGATCTCCTTGAACCCCATGACGGCGATGATGTCGCCCGCCGAGGCCTGTTCCACGCGCTCCCGTTTGTTGGCGTGCATCTTCAGGAGCCTGGCGATCTTTTCCTTCTTCCCGTGGCTGGCGTTGAAGAGTTCATCCCCGGCGTGGAGGCGGCCGGAATAGATCCTCAGGTAGGTCAATTTGCGCCCCTCGTCCTGCATGATCTTGAAGGCCAGCGCCGCCAGGGGCTCTTTGTCGCTGCTCGCCCGGGTCTCCTCCTGCTTGGTCAGGGGGTTGATCCCCCTGACTGGCGGAATGTCCTCCGGTGAAGGGAGAAACTGCACGACCGCGTCAAGGACCGGCTGGACCCCCTTGTTCCGGAGGGCCGAACCGCACATGACCGGAACGACCTTGAGGCCGATCGTCGCCTTGCGGATGGCCTCCAGGATCTCGTCCTCCGGGATCTGGGCGCCATCGAGGTATTGCTCGGCGATTCCGTCGTCCACATCGGCCAGAAGCGCCAGCATCCTCTCGCGTTGATCCAGGGCCTGCGGAAGGATCTCCGCAGGGATCTCCCCATAGGCGTACTCGAGGCCCTTGGTCGCGTCGTCCCAGGTGATCGCCTTCATCCGGATCAGGTCCACAACCCCCAGGAAACTCTCCCCTTCCCCCACGGGAAGCTGGATCGGCAGGGGATGCGAGTTGAAGCGTTCCTTCATCATCTGGACGGCGCCGGGGTAGTTCGCCCCGATGCGGTCCATCTTGTTGATGAAGGCGACCTTGGGAACGCCGTAC
>CAYOGU010000206.1:0-6724 GCA_964403345.1 uncultured Syntrophus sp.
GGCGATGTCGATCGACTCGGCGATCCGCGCGATGCAGGCCTCCTCCGTCATACGGCCCAGGTGGCTCCCGGGATGGAAATTGAGCAGCCGGATCCCGAGCGCCTCACAGCGGCGCATCTCGGCGGCGAAGGCTTCGCGCGATTTGGTGAGAGCCGCTGGGTCTGGGTGGCCGAGGTTGATCAGGTAGCTGGCGTGGGCGAGGACCTGTCCGGGTCCGTATCCGGCCGCCGCGCAGTTGGCCCGGAAGGCTGCGACTTCCCCAGCCGTCAGGGGCCTGCCTTCCCACTGCCTCTGGTTGCGCGTGAAGAGCGCAAAGGCCTTCCCGCCGATCGCCGCCGCGTTCAAAGGCGCCTGGTCGACGCCGCCAGCTGCGCTCACATGGGCGCCCACCCATTTCGTCCCTTTCCGATCCAACGGCGCTCCTCCTCTGGCATGGGGCATCCCTTTTCCGTCGCGCTTGAACCGCAAAGCCCGCCGGGCGGGGAGGCCTGTGACCCGGCATCTTTCCCGGGTCCCACGGTCAGACGCTTCCCGCGAAATGACCTGGGCCGGGTTGATGCCGTCCGGGTAGGTTACACGATTCCCTAAAAAAATCCAACCGGAAGGGGCAATAAATCTTTGCATCCCTCCCGGTCTTGCCGGTATAATACCATATTGGAGAATGACAGGATCGGAAGGCGGGGCCTTTCGGAAAAATCATCCATATCAAGAGGGGAGGTAGAAGGATTATGGCTAAGTTCAAGGGTTCCAAGACAGAGAAGAATCTGCTGGCCGCTTTTGCCGGCGAATCTCAGGCGAGAAACCGATACACCTATTTCGCCAGCCAGGCCCGCAAGGAGGGATTCGAGCAGATCGCCAACATCTTCATAGAGACCGCGGAAAACGAGAAGGAGCACGCCAAGGTGTTTTTCAAACACCTCCAGGGTGGCGAGGTGGTGATCACCGCCGGCTATCCCGCGGGTGTCATCGGCACGACGAAGAAGAACCTCATGGCTGCAGCGGACGGCGAGAAGATGGAATGGTCGACACTGTACTCCGATTTCGCCAAGACCGCCCGGGCTGAGGGATTCCCCGAGGTGGCCAGCTCCTTCGACCAGATCGCCAAGGTGGAGAAATTCCACGAGGGGCGTTACCGCAAGCTGATCGACAACATCGCCAAGAAGAAGATCTTCAAGAGGGACAAGGCGGTGAAGTGGCACTGCGCCAACTGCGGCTATGTTTACGAGGGGAAATCAGCCCCCAAAATCTGTCCGGCCTGCAAGCACCCACAATCCTACTACGAGATCCTGGCCGAGAACTATTGATCCTTTCCTGGTCCGGGCCGCGGAGGTTTTTCTTCGCGGCCCGGACCTCTTAGCGCGCTTTCCATTCTCCCTGCCTCTCCTCAGCCACGAGTCCATTCCCGGTCGCTTTCTGCGCTTCCAAGGAAGGATTCGGCACAAGTGGTCCAGCAGCGCACCGGGTCGGTCCGGATGCCGTGATTTATCCCGATTGTTCGGTCAGGGGCCTTTCCCAGGGCGCCACGGGACCGGCAACGACCTTGAAGAACGGATGGGATTCGACCGCCTCTCCATGGAGGCGGGCCAGTGCAGGAAGGTCGCGGCGGGCGAGCTTCCTCTCGAGGTGGTCCCTCTCGTAGCGGAGCTGGCCGTCGGTGACAGGAAGACGCGTTTCCGACGGCTGGCCGTCGATCCGCGTCGCATCGAAACGATAGCCCCGTCTCTCCCCCTCCTGCCGGATCCCCTCAAGGTAGGCGGCTATGGCGCCGCCGGGATCGGGGTGGTCCCGGAAGCGATCGAGTTGCGGGTGGCGGCGGTATCCGCGGGTCTTTGCCGCCAGGACCGCCTGCGCCAGGAGCGCTTCGCGCCAGAGGGCCACGAGCCCGGGGCGATCCAGGTATTTCGGATGCAGGGACCAGAGCCGCATGGCCTCAGGAGTCTCCTTAACCGCTCTTTCAGATAAACTGGGTTATCTCGAGGATCCCCGTATAGAGGACCTGCCAATCGATCATACCATAGATGACCTTTTGAGGAACGAGAAATGCTTCGGAAGGCATGGCTTTAACGCCGATTTTGATTGTTATTTGTTTACGTCGGTTCATGGTATCATGGTATCGTTCGTTGATGCGTATCCGGTGAAAAAGGATTGGGACCTCTTCAAGGGATGCCAAGCGGTTCTTCGGGAAGGCGTCTGTTGGCAAAACAGGTTCCATTAAAGATGATCCGGTACTTTACGAAGTTTACCCTGCGAAAAGAATTGGAGAGAAGGACATGGCGTTTCAGACGATTCGAATGCTTGGGATCCTGGCCCCGCTTCTCGGTTTGGGCCTGGGGGGCACGGCCTCCGGCGCCGAACTGGGGCCCCTGCCCGCAAGCGGCAACGCCCATCTGGAAGCTCCCAAGGCGATCCCCTTCGACATTCCGGCGCTCAAGAAACACTGGCGGGAGAGGATCGAGGCCATCAAGGCCAAAGGGATGCTGCCGGTCATCGATATGGAATCCAGCTTCAATTCGAACAGGCTCAATCTCCGGCGATTTGCCCAGGAGATGGACGAAGCCGGCATCGCCCTCATCGCCTATTCCCATGATTCGAACCGGCCGGGATGGTCCGATATGGCCGCACGGGTCGTCGGGGCCGATCCGTGGCGTTTCATCCCCACCACCAACGGCGGCGTCCACCCCGCCTGGACGGAAAGCCCGGGGGATTTCTTGGCGGAGACGATGAAGCACGCCGCTGCCGATGGATATCCGCTCCTGGGCGAATTCGAGTTCCGCCACTACCCGTCGCCGCGTCAGCTCAAGCGGGGCGAGTTCTTCAGGGATGTTTCCATCCCCATCAACGGACCCCTGGGCCAAGAGCTCTTTGCCTTTTCCGAAAGGACGGGGCTTCCCTTCGAGATCCACTACGAGATCGAGGATGCCCTCCTGCCTCCCCTGGAGGAGATGCTTGGGCGGTATCCGCAGGCGAAGGTGGTCTGGTGCCACCTGGCCCAGATCCGTTACAGCGGCCGCAGTTCGGTCTACGGACCTTCCTATCTGCGCGGCCTTCTCGAGCGTTTCCCCAATCTCTACATCGACGTGGCCTTCGGGGATTCCTTTTCCCGATACCCGGGAAGCGGCGAATACCATGCCCGCGTTTGGAGCGGCGGTTCGGTCAAGAAGGAGTGGGTGGATCTGATCGTGCAGCATCCCTGGCGGTTCCTGGCCGCTTTCGACCTGGGCGGCGACCGGCAGGACCAACTCGGCGAATACAACCGGAACCTCCGCAATTTTCTGAACCAGATCCCAGATCCCGCACGGGGGATCGTCGCCTACAGGGCGGCCTGGAAGCTCCTGTTCGGCGAGGAGATTCTCTGACTCGATTGGGGCAGTTTTCCGCCTTGGAGCGGCCGCGTTGGGCGGTTTTCCCGTCGCGCTTTTCAGGCCAGTAATGTCCCATCCGTCAATATGAGTGGAGGATCCCGCGTGGTGTGATCTTCGGTCGTTATCCCGGGTGCTAAAGTTTTCCGCTTTGGATGCCGATAAAAGGATCAAAAGGACGATCTGCGGTGTTCGTGAATCGTTCGCGAAGACGGAATCCAACACATAAAAAAGCAAGGGACCATTGGTGACGATCACCCTTTGAGGTCCGAACCCTGTGAGACGCGATTCCCGAACGGAACGAAACGGCATCGGTGGACGGCATCACCCCCTGCAGGCATGAATCCCTTCAGGGGGTGATTTTTTTTATCGGATCGGGGCAGGGTCGATCGGCGTGAGGAGAGACCGGAAGGACGGGACGGTCCGGGGCTACAGCCGGATTAGATCCTCGTGTTCCTCATCGTGCGGATTGATGTGGATCATCACATCTCCCACGTTGGGGAAGCGCTCGAAGATGAGCCGTTTGACCATGACCGCGATCGAGTGGGACCTCTTGACCGTCATATCGGGGTCCATATCGAGCTTCAGGTCCAGGATCAGGTACTGACCGGACCGTCGGCCCCGGATCTCATGGACGTGTTCGACGCCGGGCACTCCCTCTACAATAGCGGTAACGGCCGATATCAGTTCTTCGGGCGGCCGGCCGTCCATCAGGTCATGTGCCGCACCGCGAAAGGTCGTCCATCCGATATGAAAGATGAAGAAGGCGGTGAGACCCGCGGCCAGAGGGTCCATCTGCGGTACGCCCAGGTAGGCGCCGCCGACGCCGATGAGCGTGGCGATGGAGGTGAGGGCGTCCTTGTGGTGGTCCCTGGCGATCGCTTCCACAGCCGGACTTCCCAGCGTTTTCGAAACGGACCGGGTATAGCGAAAGAGCCATTCCTTGGTGACGATGGTGACGAGAGCGGCCAGGACTGCTATGAATTCGGGCACCATGAAATTCCGGTCGATGAGGGTGTGGGTCGCCTTGTAGAGGACGCCGCCGCCGGCCGCGAAGATGGCCAGTGAAATCAGGATGGCGGCGATGCTTTCTGATTTTCCGTGGCCGTAGGGGTGGCTGGCATCGAATGGCCTGCGGCCGATCTTCAGGGCAATCAACGTTGAGATGATGGCCACGGAGTCGCTGGCGCTCTCGACGCCGTCAGCGACGACCGCCTCGGAATGACCGAAATAGCCCGCCAGGAGTTTCACAATCATCAAGACCGTGTTGAACCAGAATCCGATGGCAATGACCCTGTCGGCCAAGCTGAATCGTTCTAATCTATCCATGATGCCCCGTGAATAGGATCCCGTAACGCAGGGATTCTGCAAGATGGAATCATATCATATCGATGATGTATTTGATATCCCGTTCCCCGTTTCTTCCTATGCGGCGATGGTGGGAGGGGCCTTGTTCGGGCCGGGATAGATCTCGGCCTGGTCGGGGGCGGTTCCCCTGCCTGGGGAGGCGTATCCGGCCTTTTCGTAGAGGGCGGTTTCGGGCAGGGGACCCTTGGAGGACGTCCGGAAGGGCTGGTCGAGCCGCGTTTTGGTCGATGAGGAAAGGGAGCTCTTGACCTTGCAGATCGAACAGGTCGAGCCCCTGAAGGGCAAGCTGTGGTGGTGATAGGCGAGGGAGATCGTCGTCAGGAGGAATACGATCGCGGAAAGGAGCATCGCCGGTATGTAAGGTCCTTTTTTCAAGGCAGTTCCCCTCAATGAGGCAGGCTAGTGCCTACCATGGAACCGGGAAAAGATCAAGAATGAATCGGTTTTTGATGGACAGTGGGGTAGGATGACGCTAGAATCCGCTGTATGTCAATGGGGGCGGTCTGGGGCCGGAGCCGGGTTCCCGTCTATGAACCGCCCGGAAATGGATGAGATTGTTCCTATGGAAACCTACTATGCCCCTCCCGAAAGGGTGGGGAAAGATGAACTGACACCGGAGATCGTCAGCGTCAGCGAGCACCCCGTCATCAACACCCTGCTGGGGGTCGTCAGCGGACTGCTGGCGGTCCTCAACGAGCACCGCCAGATCCTCGCCCTCAACGAGAGCCTCTTGGCCATGATGGGGGTGGAGAAAGCGGAAGAGGCCCTTGGGCTCCGGCCGGGCGAGGCGCTCGGGTGCGTCCACGCCCGGGAGATGCCGGGCGGCTGTGGGACGTCAGCGTTCTGCTCAACCTGCGGCGCGGCCATCGCCATCGTGACCAGCCTGGAAGGGGAAGGCCCGGCCGAGAGGACCTGCGCCCTGACCGTCCAGCGCGGGGAGGGGAAGGTGGACCTTTACCTGCGCGTGCGTTCCAGCCCCATCGTCTTCAACGGCAGACGGTTGCTTCTGCTCTTCATCCAGGACATCACCCTCCAGCAGCGCTGGACCATCATGGAACGGATCTTCTTCCACGACGTCAACAATACCCTCAACCACCTGGCGGGGATCAGCGAGCTGATGGAGATCGACGGGGACCGGAACCCGGGCCGGTGGGCGAAGGAACTCCAGCCGGTCATTCAGCGCCTGATCCAGGAGGTGAAGATCCAGCAGACCTTGGTCCAGACGGACATGGGTCTTTACCGGCCGGTCTTTCGGGAGGTGTCCATCCGGGAGGTTTTCGATGAGTTGGGGCGGACATTCCAGAACCACCCCCTGGCCAGGGACAGGCGGATCGACCTTCCGGAACCGGCTGATATTCAGATGGTCAGGACGGACCTCTCCCTCCTGCTCAGGATCTTGGACAACATGCTGATCAACGCCTTCGAGGCCTCGGAACCGGGCGAGGAGGTCAGGGTCCGCTGCCGACGGCAAGAGAACGGCATTGCCTTCAGTGTCTGGAACCGCAGGGCGATTCCGGAGGATGTCGCCAGGCGGATCTTCCAGCGCAACTTCAGCACGAAACAGGATATCGGCAGGGGCTTGGGGACCTATTCGATGAAACTCTTTGGAGAGGGGTTCCTTGGGGGAAAGGTCGATTTCGCCACCTCACAGGAGGAGGGGACGACCTTCCGCATAGTCCTGCCCGTCTGATCATTGGAAAAGTGCCGTGCCGCAGGGGATTTCTTCCGCGTGGCCCGGCCTCTGGTACGGAGGAGTCATGAAAAGGATTATCGGGGTTGCTGTGCTGATCGTCTTTGCGGTTGTCGGCTACGCCGCAGCCGGGCCCTTCATCACCCTCTATCAGATCGCTTCTGCGGTGGAGCGGCAGGACTCGGATAAGCTGGCCAGGTATGTCGACTTTCCGTCCCTCAGGGCCTCCCTCAAGGAGCAACTTGGCGCCCTCGTCGCGAAGGAGGCGAACGCCAGGATGAAGGACAGTCCCTTCGCTGCCCTGGCG
>CAYOGU010000207.1:0-6714 GCA_964403345.1 uncultured Syntrophus sp.
TTGCATATACCTGTCGAAGATCGCGGCCAGTCCCGCCCGCGCTGCAGCCAGCGACTGTGCTTCAGACGTCTACTCGTACATGGCCAGATGGGCCTTGATCATCTCGGCCTGCGGCCAGAACCGCTTCGTGTCGTTCACGACCATGCCCTGCGCGTCGATGCCGTCGAAGGCCAGCCCGTCGGCGTCCACGCCGTGCCGGCCGGCAAGCCGATACAGGGTTCGCGCCAGGTCGAAGACCGACGGGTCCCCGCCGGTCTCTGTATAGCGGCGCAAGAGCCAGACCCATTCAAAGTGGTGCTCCGGTTCGCGTAGGAGCCCCGCCGCGCCCCCGCGTCACTCTCGGTATCCACCTCCCATCGGATCCCGGGCAAAACGTTCGAGGCCCTCGAGCGTGAGCTCGGCGAGTCGCTTGGATTTCAGGATCTCCGGTGACGCGATACTCCCAGGCCAGGGGCAGGAGTCCGAAGGCCTGGTCGTAGGTATCGATCGTCTCGTCCAGGCGGCCGCCGGACGCGTCGACACTGCGGAACCATCCCCGCGCGTCGGCTCGCCAGAAGATTTCCGTCATTCTGCGCACCGCACATTTCCCGGCGGCCGCACAATAGGCTGGTCGGTCGAATTGATCGTTTCGGCGTAACCGGCTTTCGCCGAGGGCAGCCGTTCGAGCCACTCCCAGCACAGACGGTCGAGGGTCCAAGTGCGCAGTTCGGCTTCAGCTGGCTTCATGGAACATCCCCTGATGCGTAGGGACTAAATATAACCCCCTTACCGACAAAAGCAAATCCTTATTCCTGCGGGGTCCTCCGAATGACCGCCTCTATTTCTTACCGGGTGCGCACCGGCAGCGCTGAGACGGTCCCGGCGTGCGTCTGGACCTGGAGCATCCACATGACCTTGTGGTCGCGGTAATCGTAGACGGCGGCCTGCTGGCCCCCGAGCCAACTGGGCTCGGAAGGCCGGAGGGTCGACGACCACACGAAGTCCGAAGCGCCCACATTGATCAGAGGCCAGTATTTGGATGCGATCCCCGCCAGCTCATCGATGGTCGGCATGCGCCAGCCGGAATGCCCCCCTCCGGAATAACCCTCGCAGTAGTTCTTGGCATCCGTCCAGCTTGTGTTGTTCTTAGCCTGGCTGGCCCACATCAGGCCCGTGTCCGGGTCGGTGACCGTGCCGTCGCCGTTGTCGAGGAGACCCGCTGCCGCGTACGGAGCAAAAACAAGAACCCCCATGAAAAGCAACACCGTCACCCAGACCGTCTTCATGCCCTTTCTCACCCTGGAAACACTCCTTTCCTCTTTCATCCTTCGCTCCTGTCGCCACCTGCCCGGGATTTGGGACATCCCGATGCGAGGCGACAGAGCCCTCCTCTCGTGGATTCGTTGCACCTCCGTGCAGCCGGTACGGCTGATCTCAATCTATCAACATCCGTGCCATACATGAACCCCAGCGATCCTGGGAGGTTAGTGCCTTATGCCCTGCGGATCGTCTCCGGGAGTGCCCACAAAGTGGGCGTCCCGGCCGGCTGGTTCACCCCGGGGTGGCCGCCGTACCGGATTCGGATGAAACCCCTGACAGGGCCAGGGTCCACGATCGCGGCGTGGCCGCCTCCCTAATCGCCTGCACAAACCATCGCAGTGGTGAGCCGCAAAAAAAGGGGGCCTTTCGGCCCCCTTTACCGCATCCTTCCTAACGATTCTACTTCCCACTGGCCTTCAGGATGATCCGGCAGTCGGCGACGGTCGCCCCCTTCCCTTCCTCGTGGACCAGGAGCGGATTGATGTCCAGTTCGACAATCTCGGGATGGTTGACGACCATCTCGGAGAGCCGCACCATGTTCATCTCGATGCACTCCACGTCCGACTTGGGACGTCCCCGGAAGCCCGTGAACATCTTGTAGCCCTTGATCTCCCGGACCATGCGGTGCGCCTCGTCTCGATCGATGGGGGCCAAGCGAAAGACCACGTCCTTGAAGACCTCGACAAAGATCCCGCCGAGGCCGAACATGATGAGAGGCCCCACGGCATAGCGGTTCATCCCGAGGATCACCTCATCGCCCGGCACGGCCATCTTCTGGACCAGGACCCCCTCGAGATGGGCCTTGGGGTCGTAGCACCTGGCATTGTCCATGATCCGGGAAAAGGCGCTTTTCGCCTCGGCCTCGCTCTTGACGCCCACGACCACGCCACCCGCATCGGACTTGTGGAGGATCTGCGGGGAAACGATCTTCATGACCACGGGGAAGCCGATCTCGGCCCCGATCCGCATCGCCTCGGCCTCGTCCCTGGCCAACTTCGTCGGCAGGGTGCTGAAGCCGTAGCAGTCCAGGAGCTCCAAGCCGTCCACCTCTCCCAGACAGGTCCTCCCGGCGGCCAGGCACCTCTCGATGACCTTCGCGGCCCGGTCCCGATCATAGGTGAGTTTGAAGGGCGGGAGGTGCTCGCGGTTCAACCAGTGGGAGTAACGGTAGAGAGCGCCGAGGGCCTTGGCCGCGTCCTCAGGAAACTTGTAGACCGGGTAGCCGTGCTCCTGGAGGTACTTCACACCCGCGGAGACGTCGACCACCCCCATGAAGCAGCAAAGGATCGGCTTGGGCGAGCGCCGGGCGACCCGGACGACCGCCTCGGCCGTCCCGAGGGCGTTGGTCATCGACTGGGGAGTCAGGATGACCAGGGCCCCGTCCACCCCCTCGTCCTTGATGACCGCCGAGAGGGCCTGCTCGTAACGGTCCGACGGGGCGTCCCCGATGACATCCACGGGGTTGTGGATGTTGGCCGTCGTGGGCAGGTGGCTTGCCAACTCGTCGATCGTCTCCTGATTGAACGTGGCCAACTCGAGGTCCGAGGAAACGGTCATGTCGGTCGCCAGGATGCCGGGGCCGCCGGCGTTGGTCACGATGGCCACCCTCTTGCCGCTGGGGATCTTCCGCTTCGTCTTGCCGAGGGCGCTTTCGTGCTTGTAGGCAAAGGCATTGGCAAAATCGAAGAGCTCGGAGATGGAATCGGCCCGGATAATCCCGGCCTGCTTGAAGATGGCGTCGTAGACCGCCTCAGTCCCCGCCAATGCACCGGTGTGGGAGGCCGCCGCCTGGGCGCCGGCGCTGGTGCGGCCCGATTTGATGATCAGGACCGGCGTCGGCCGGTGTCCGGAGGTGATCTCTTTGACCGCCTCGATGAACTCCTTCCCCTTGCGGAGCTCTTCGAGGTAAAGGATGATGACCGCCGTGTTGAGGTCGTTGTGCAGGTAGAGGAGCAGGTCCAACTCGTCCACGTCCGCCTTGTTTCCGATGGAGATGAATTTCGAGAAGCCGAAATCCCGGTCTGCGGCGAAATCGAGGACCGCCGTGCAGAGGGCCCCGCTCTGGGAGATGAAGGAGATGTTGCCGGGGATGGGCATCCGCTTGGAGAAACTCGCATTCAGACTGATTTCGGGAATCGGGTTGATCACCCCCAGGCAGTTGGGACCGACGACCCGGACCCCGGCCTTCCTGCAAAGGGAAACGATCCGGTTTTCGATCTCCACCCCCTCCCCACCGACCTCGCGGAAGCCGGCCGAGACGATGACGATCCCCTTGACCCCCTTGGCAATGGATTCCTCGACGGCCTGGACGCAGAGCTTGGGCGGCAGGATGATGATGGACTGATCGACCTTGTCGGATATCGCAGTGATGGTGGGAAAGGTTTTGACGCTCAGAATCGACTTGGCCTTGGGATTGACCGGATAAAGGGTCCCCTTGAAACCGCCCCGGAGGATGTTGGAGAAGATGTCGTGGCCCACCTTTCCCGGCGTGTTGGATGCGCCGATGATGGCCACAGATTCCGGGGAAAAGATTGCATCAAGACTTTTCATTCTTCCTCTCTTCCTTTACTACCCAATCAATATAAATTCGCCCCTGATGGACAGGGGCTTCCGTAAAAAGCGCTCTCATCCCGCGGGGCTGCTCCAAACCACTCCCCCGTCCCCGTCACTTCCTGCCTGCCGGGGCCCGGTCACGGGCCATGGATCGGACGACCAGCGTAATTATCAAACAATGACGGCCGGGTGTCAAGAAAAACCGTGTCCGCAAAGATAACTATTGATGCCCTTTCGAAAAGCCGTTAACATGCGTTTCCAGGACCTGACAGGGCCATCCGGCGGTCCCGGCCTGAGGAGACAGGTCCGCCCCCTGGCCAAAGGGAGAATAGGCCTTTGCCGCATCGGGAATTTCAACGGGCCATCGAATTGGCCCGCAGGATCGCCTCGGAGGTCGGCCCCCCCCGATTTTACCTCGAAAAGGACCGGGAGGTGGCGCTCTCTCGGAATCTCTTTGCCGCCGAGCCGCTGGTCGCGGAGGGTTTGAGGATTGTCGAACGGCAGAGGGAGTGTCCCGGCCATGGACGGCTCCATATCGAAAAGGTGGCCATCGATCTGGGGGCCCTGATCCTCATCGAGGATGAGGGGGCCCCAGCCGAGGATATCCGGCGTCGGGTCCTGCTCGCCCACCTGGCCGGCATCTTTCACGACATCTGCAGGACCCAAAGGAACCATGCAGAACAGGGGGCCCGGGCAACCCGGAGGTTCCTGGCCGCTTTTTCGCTCCTGGACGACGAATTGGAAGGAATCGCCCAGGCCATCGGCAACCACGAGGCATTCTGTCCGATACGGGCCGCGGCCAGCCCGGCTGCGCAGCTCCTCGCAGACGCCCTTTACGACGCGGACAAGTTCCGCTGGGGACCGGACAATTTCACAGAAACTCTCTGGGCGATGGTCGCCCCCCTGGGGTTCAGCCTGGAAGCGCTTCTCCCAAGATTTAATCCCGCTCTCGAGGGGATTCGGAAGATCCGGGAGAGTTTTCGGACCCAGACGGGAAGAAAGTACGGCCCCGATTTCATCGACCGGGGTCTGGTGATCGGCCAGAGACTCTATGCGGAACTGACCCGCGAGGAAAACCCTTGAAGGAGGCCCGGATGAAACCATTCACGGTCAAGACCAGCGCCCGGTTCGAGATGATCGACATCACAGGCCAGGTGACCGCCGAAGTGCGGAAAAGTGGAATTCAGGACGGGATCTGCCATGTCTTTGTCCCCCATACCACCGCCGCGGTCACGATCAACGAGAACGCCGACCCCGATGTCCCGAGGGACATCCTGGCGGCCCTCGACCGGATCGTCCCCTATGCCGGCCCATACCGCCATACCGAAGGAAACGCCGCCGCCCACATCAAGGCCTCGCTCTTCGGAGCCTCCCAGACCGTCTTCGTCGAAGACGGCCGCTTGGTCCTCGGTACCTGGCAATCCCTCTTCTTTTGTGAATTCGACGGGCCGCGAACGAGAAGGGTGCTGGTCAAGGTCAGCGCATGCTGAAAAAAAAAGGAAACCCCGGGGAGGGCCCCGGGGTGAAAGGTTCGGCTATTCGGTCCGGACCGTAATCCTCTTGGCCTCGGCGACCGGGGCCCTGTATAGGATCAGTTTCAGGACACCGTTTTTCACGACCGCCTCGATGCGGTCGCGATCCACCTCGTCGGAGATGGTGAAGGCCCGCTCGTAATCGCCGACATCATATTCGGAATAGCTGAGGCTTCGTCCTTGGAAATCCTGATTTGCGACCTTTCCGGTGATGGTCAGGACGTTCTTCTCCAGGGTCACCTCGACCGATTTCTCGTCGGCCCCGGGGATATCGGCATAAATCACCATCGACTCGCCAGTCTCCACGATATCTACCTTGGGCACATAGACCCTCCTGTTCCGGGTCCGCTCCGTCTCTACCGGACTCTGAGCCGGTTTTTTCTGATATTCTACTTTGTCGTCCATCCCTGCACCCCCTATTGAACCTGGACCGCGATCTTTCGCGGTTTATCCGCCTCGGCACGCGGCAGGGTGATCCTCAGGACCCCTTTTTCGTATCGCGCCTCGACCTTGCCTACCTCGACATGGAAGGGAAGCTGGATGCTCCTCGAGAACCGCCCGTAATGCCGCTCCTGACGGTGATAGCTCTGACCTTCCTTGATAGGATCCGCCTCGCGCGTGCCGCTGATCGTCAGGGTGTTCCCCACGACCGAAATGTCCACCTTGGCGGGGTCCACACCGGGCAGTTCCGCCGTTACGACGACGTCTTCTTCACCCAGCCAGGCATTGACCAAAGGAACCTCCTGACTCAGAGGCTGCTCCAGTCCGGAAAAGACCCGATTCATCTCCCTGTGCAGACGCTGCATCTCGCGCAGAGGATCCGTGATTCCGCCCAATCTCCATAACCCTGTTCCAAACATACTCGTCCACCTCCCAAGCAGTATGGCCTCCTGCCGAAAGAATCGTCACCCCGGCACCGTCCCGCACCCGAACGGAACGAGCCAACACAACCATTTGTTATTGTTAAGCTTAACCGGGCTTGACCTTAATATAGGCACCAATTGTGCGTTGTCAAGCCATCCCAGGACGGACGCAGTCCAGTGTGCAAGGGGGAATGGGCGGGTCGTGGACGGTTGTCGGCAGGGGGATAACCGGAAAGGCCGGTAATGGGATTATTCCCGGCCGCCGGGACTGCCGAACAGGGCCCCACGGCAATCCTAAAGACCGGGATTGGCCCTCAACGGCTAAACAGTGTCGCAGGGGTCTGTTCTAGCCAGGATGCGGAGCATCTGGTCGTGGATGAGGCCGTTGGAGGCGAGCATATGGGGGGCTCTGAGATGGTAGGGACCGCCCTCGAGATCCGTCACGGTCCCTCCCGCCTCGGTCACCA
>CAYOGU010000208.1:0-6662 GCA_964403345.1 uncultured Syntrophus sp.
GTTCCCGGAGCCGAAGAGGTATGGCGTCTGGTCATCTATGTGATCCTCAGCATCCTGTACATCTCCTTCTGGATGGGTGCGGCGATCCTCTTCTCGGTGGTGTTCTAGAGCACGGCCACTTCGGCCCTGGCATCACTGGCCGCCTGGATCTTTCTGTCCTTCTTCATCGGTCTGGGCGGCGGGTTTCTCGCCGACGCCATCGCCCCGATGAACCAGACGGCCGACATGGCCCAGGCGACCGACGCCTTCATCAAGAACAGCGAAATCCAGCGGGCCGCTTCGCTCCTTTCCCCGATGACCCTTTACGGAGACGCGACCTCGACAATCCTCGATCCGCTCAGGAAAACGCCCCGTTCTTTCGTCCTGATGGGACCGCTGGAGAGGCTCTCTCTCTCCCGTTTTCAGAATCCCTTGCCGCTCCTGCAGTCCGTGGTGGTCGTGGCTCCCTTCCTGATCTCCCTGGTTGCGATCACCTTTGTCTGTTTCGGGATCTGCTACCTGGTCTTCATGAGGCAGGAGATCCGCTCGACGTAGGGATCGCCCAGGAGCGCAACGTTTCCCCTTGAAAAGGCGACGGCGGCCGTGCCCATGAAGAGGGTGCGGCCAGCCGGGGCCGCCTCAGCATGGCCTCTAGAATTTGTGGCCCAGGAAGAGGTAGACGGAGCGGTGTCCCCCCTCGGCCTGCCCGTAGGCGATGTAGAGGGGACCGAGATAGGTTTCCGCTCCGATCAAGAGAGTCCCCGCATAGAGCACGGTCCGGCCCGAGATGTCGGCTCGTGTTTCCCAGGCGTTGCCTGCCTCCAGAGACCCGCCAAGATACAGGGGCATCCGGAATTCTCCGAGGCCTCTGCTGCCGAGTTGGTAGTAGTAGATCAGCCGGCCGAGCCCTGTGTGACGGCCGCTCAGTTCGTCGCTGGCGAAGCCCGAAAGGTTGAGAAAACCGCCCAGGGTATAGCTGTCCTGGAGGGGGGCGTCGCTGTTCAGGACGCTCTGGATGCTCAGGCTGGTTAGAAAGGTGTGTCTCTCCCGGGTCTTGGCCGTCATCCAGTTCACCGTGAGGTTGTTCCCCGAAGAGTCGGATCCCAACTCGGTCCGGGGGACCGTCCAGGTGACCTGGGCGGCTGTTCCGTGACGGGGGAAATTGAAACTGTCGAGACGGTTGTAGGTGAAGGCGCTGTAGAGGGCGCCGGAGTTGAAGCGCTCCGTCGGTCTCGGCGTGCCGATGCGCACATCCACATCCCCGAATCCCCGCCTCAGCCCGATGCGCAGCTGTCCCCAGTTCCCGAACTGGCGCCCGACGTCGAAACCCCCCGCCAGGGCCCTGGCGCGGTACTGGGCGATTATGACGTCTTGGGCGAAGGCGTTGATGTTCCAGGATCGATATTCGATCCGCGGCGCGATGAAATAGCCGAGGGATCTGTCGAGGGGCTGGTAGAATTCGGAAAAGAAGCGAGGAGTGTCGCCGATCTGGATTTGGTTTTCCCATTCGGCCCCGAGTCGGTTGAGCCCCTGGGCCGTGAAGCTCGCCGAGAGATTGTAGGTGGCCGAACCTCTGAAATCGTCTTCAAAGCCCAGACCGAAACGCAGATGGTTGGGACCCCAGGACTTTTCCTTTGTTTCGATGACCAGATCGGCCTTCCCTTCCTGTTGCCGGAGGTGGAAATCGGCCTTTTCGAAGGTGTCGATGCTATAGATCCTCTTGAGGTCCCTTTCCAGGGTGTCGAGATCCAGGGGGTCTCCGGGGCGGGTGTGGATTTGGGCCCGGATGACCTCGTCGGCGATCGGAGAGGTGTTTTCCAGAGAGAGTCCGGCGATCACCGGCATGGCATAGGGGGCCCGCCTCTGGGAGGCCAGCCAGTTTTGATACGCGGCGGGTGGAAGGGCCAACCCCGCGAGGCTGGGGGCCAGCCGCCGCGCTTCCTCCTCGCCGATCCGGATCGCCGCCGCCGCGTTGGTGAAGTCGCTCGATCCGATATCGCCGAGGGAGGGCTGGAGCAGGATATCCCCCGTGCGGAGTGTGGCGATCTGCTCGTCGGTGTTTTTCTGGATGAGGAGCGTCATCACCTGGGCGGTGATCGCCATGGCCGAATCGAGTTTCTCCCTGGAGCGCCGCAGGGTGCCGATGTTCACGGCGATCACGATATCCGCCCCGAGTTTCCGCGCCACATCGATCGGGAGATTGTCGACGATGCCGCCGTCGATCAGGAGGCGTCCGCCCAGTTCGACAGGGGCGAAGACCCCCGGGATGGACATGCTGGCGCGCATCGCCGTCGCCAGATCTCCGCTGCCCAGGACCACCTGTTCGCCCGACACGATGTCGGCGGCGACGGCCCGGAAGGGGATCTTCAGCCGGTCGAAATCCTCTACGGCCGCCGTATGGATCAGCCGCGATTTCAGGATGAAGTTCAGATTCTGCCCCTGGATGAGGCCGAGCGGCAGGGTCAGATGTCCGTTCCGGATACCGGCGTCGAACTTGATGAGGTGGTTCGCGTTGTCCTCCTTTCGCCGGAAGGAGAGATCCTCCAAGGGCGGCCGGTCCCGGAACGCCTCGTTCCACTCTATGGATGTGACCATCGTCTCCAGTTCCGCAGGCGAGCTCCCCGAGGCGTAGAACCCCCCGACGATGGCCCCCATGCTGGTTCCGGTGATGATGTCCACCGGGATCCGGAGCTCCTCGAGGACCTTGAGGATGCCGATGTGGGCCGAACCGCGTGCTCCGCCCCCGCTCAGGACGAGACCGATCCGGGGACGCGGGGGGGCCGGTTCCTCCGCGGCCGCTGCAGGTACGGTCAGGGCGATCAGGATCAGGAGACCGCCGAGCAGTCCGGCGCCGTACGGGGTGCGGTTTCGCGGATGGGGACGACGGCCGCTGCTGCCGGCGGGACTGGAGCGGCAGATGGGCGTGGGGCGGGTCTTGAAGGGCCAGAACCGGGACATGGAAGACCTCGTTCGCCGATGGGGATGGAGTTTCCGGCCCTCCTATAGCACATCCGGAGGCCCGATTGCACCTTCATCTTTTTAACGCCCTTTTGGACTTGACGAATCCGGGGAAATGAAACAAATTGAGAAGGCTGAACCAGAGGCTCCCCCAGGGGGAGGATTGGGGAGGTTGAAATTGCCGGTCGGGCAGGGGGGAGAGCGGGGGATGGCTACCGCGGCGGCTGTCGGGTCGATCCTCCTGTGGTGTACGAGCGGGGTCTGCTTCACCAGCGGGGCGAGGCTCCTGGGGCCGATGGCCTACCTGACGGGGATGACGGCCACAGGGGTGCTCACGGTCGTCGCTCTGCAGATTCTGCGGCATCGGCCCTTGGCCGGACTGATCCGCATCCCTCTTCGGGTCATGATCGCCGGCTTCTGGGGGGTCGCCTTCTACACGGTCCTCCTGGCCCTTGCGTTCGGGATCGCACCGGAGAAGGCCATCGGCCAGGTGAATCTCCTCAACTACCTCTGGCCGGTTTGGGTCGTCCTCCTGTCCGCGGTCCTGATCCGGGAGAGGATCCGTCCGCTCCCGACCCTCTGCGGGGTCCTGCTGGGTTTCGCGGGGATCATCTTGGCCTGGGGCGGATCGCTGTTCCATCGGCCGGAGGAGCCGCTTCCCCTGGTGCTGGCGCTTCTGGGCGGTTTCCTCTGGGCCTGCTACAGCGTGCTTCTGCGGCGCTGGCGGATTCCTGAGGAGCAGGGCGGGACGGCGTTCCACTTCGCCCTCTGCGCGGCGATGGCCGCCATCGTCGCGGCCCTTCGCGGGGAGTGGCGGGCCCTGCCGTCCCTGACGCCGGAGGCCATTTTCTGGATCCTCTTCGGCGGGATCGGCCCGGTGGGCCTGGGCTACCACTTTTGGGAAATCGGCGTGAAACGCGGCAACGTGCCTCTGATCAGCACGCTGGCCTACTTCATCCCGATCGGGTCCACTGTCCTGATCGGGACGCTCTTCAGCGGGGCGATGGGGCCGGGCCTGATCCCCGGCGCTGTCCTCATCGCCTTGGGGGCCTGGCTGAGCGGACGATCCGGCGGTTCCTGACACCCACCGGGGAGGCCGGCGGGGGATCGATGACATGCGGGGGAGGAGGATGGAGGAGCCTGTATATTTCGATCCCATCCGGATCGAGATCCCTGACGCGGCGATCCTGCGGCGCCTCGGTTTTCGCAGGCGCCTGACCCGACTTCCCAAATCCCAGGAGAAGTGGGTGGCCGGTTGGGTTCGTGAGGCCGCGGGGCTCATCACCCTCAGGGGAGTCAGCCGGGTCCTCGGGATCGCGGCCAACGACGGCCGATGCGTCTCTCTGGAGGGAGGGGGCGAATTCGAAAGCGCCTCCCTGGCCGGACTCCTGAAGAACTGCACGCAGGCGCTCCTCATGGGGGCCACTGCCGGAGAAGGCATCATGGAGGCCATTACCACCGCCGGCCGGACCGGGGAGATGACCCGGGCGGTGGTTTTCGACGCCGTTGCCAGCGAGATGACCGACGATGCCCTGGGCTGGCTTATGGCGTACCATGCAGGCGGCCTGCGCCGCCGAGGCGTCCGTCTCACGGCGCGGCGCTATTCGGCCGGCTACGGCGACTTTGCACTGGGGTATCAGCGCACCTTCCACCGCCTTCTGGGACTCGAGCGGATCGGGGTGACCTTGACGGACAGCTGTATTCTGGTGCCGGAGAAATCGGTGACGGCCATCTGCGGCGTCGTTAACGCCTCAAGCGGATAAGGGACCCCGGATTCCCGCATCAAGCTTTCCACCGCGCTTTGTGGCCGGCAATGGGGGGTGCAGTCGGGGGGCGGATGGATCATGGATAAGGAGGAGACGGATATGGACAAGGCGAAACTCCTGGAACTCATCAGGAGGCGCGTCCTGCTCCTGGACGGTGCCACCGGCACAGAACTCCAGAAGCGGGGGATGCCTCAGGGCGTCTGCCCGGAACTCTGGTGTCTGGAGAATCCCGGCCCGCTGACGGAGATCCATCGGGCCTATCGGTCCGCCGGCTCGGATGTCGTCTACGCTTGTACCTTCGGCGCTAACCGGCTCAAGCTCGCGGAATACGGCACGCATGATGTCGCGGGCGTCAACCGTTGCCTCGCCGAACTGGCCAGGAAGGCCGTGCCAGGCTGTTTCGTGGCCGGAGACCTGGCGCCGACCGGCCGCTTTGTCGAACCCTTCGGACCGCTTCCCTTCGAGGAGGCCGTCGGGATTTACAAGGAACAGGTCCGGGGCCTGCTCGAAGGCGGGGTCGACCTTTTCGTCATCGAGACGATGATCGACATCCAGGAGACCCGGGCGGCTTTGATCGCCGTGCGCGAACTGACAGAGGCCTTCTGCATGGTCACCATGACCTACGAGGCCTCCGGTCGGACGCTCAACGGCACCGATCCCCTCTCGGCCCTCGTCACCCTCCAGGCCCTGGGCGCCGATGCGGTGGGCTGCAACTGTTCCACCGGTCCCGGCGAGATGCTGGAGATTATCCGGGCCCTCAAGCCCTACGCCAAGGTCCCGCTCGTGGCCAAGCCCAATGCAGGGCTTCCCGTCCTCAGGGACGGCCGAACCGTCTTCGAGATGGGACCTGCCGAATTCGGGGCCTACGCCAAGGCTTTCTTGGAGGCAGGTGTCAACATCATGGGCGGCTGCTGCGGCACCACTCCCGAATTCATCGCGGCCCTGCGGGACGGTTTCGAAGGCGTCGCGCCCCAGCCTCCCGCCGTTCGAGCCCTTGGGGCCCTGAGTTCGGCCAGGCGTACGTTGGTCCTCAGGGACGGCGGTCCCACGGTGATCATCGGCGAGCGGATCAACCCCACCGGCAAGAAGCAGCTCCAGGCCGAACTGAAGGAGGGGCAGCTCGCCTTTGTCCGCCAGGCGGCACGCGAACAGGAGCAGGCCGGGGCCGAAGTCCTGGACGTCAACGTGGGCATGCCGGGGATCGACGAGGCGGCCGTCAGCAACAAAGTGGTCGGTTTTCTCGCGACGACGACGGACCTGCCGCTCTGCATCGATTCCGCCGATGTCCGCACGATCGAATCTTCCCTGAGGCTCTACCCGGGTCGGGCCCTGATCAACTCCATCTCGGGCGAGCCCGGCAAACTCGAGGCCCTCGCGCCCCTGGCC
The DNA here is from genome assembly GCA_964403345.1 of uncultured Syntrophus sp. Taxonomy (GTDB): domain Bacteria; phylum Desulfobacterota; class Syntrophia; order Syntrophales; family UBA5619; genus JAKAFS01. Next base: position 6,090 of record CAYOGU010000208.1, read on the forward strand.
GCCAGGTACGGCGCCATGTTCATCCTGCTGCCCCTGGAGGGCGGCGGTGTGCCCGCGCAGGCCCGTGAGCGCACCGCCGTCATCGAGAAGCTCTGCAGCCGCCTGGCGGAGTACGGCTTCGGCAAAGAGGATATGATCGTCGACGGCTTGACCATGGCGGTTTCGGCGGATCCCCGGGCAGGCCGGGAAACCCTGGACACCCTCGCCTGGTGCCGCCGGTCCGGTCTGCGGACCATCCTTGGGGTGAGCAACGTCAGCTTTGGCCTTCCGGAACGGCGTTTCGTCAACGCGGGATTCATGGCCATGGCGATCGCCCAGGGGCTTACCATGGCGATCGCCAACCCGATGATCCAGGAACTGACGGCCCTGAAGCTGGCCGCCGACGTCCTGACCGGCCGCGATCCAAAAGCCCAGAGGTTCATCGAATTCGCCACCGCTGGCGCCCCCCCGGCGCCAGCCGGAAAGACCGCTCCCCCCCTGGCGGCCACGCCGGCCGAGAAGGTCCGCCAGGCCGTGATCGAGGGGCTCCGGGAGGAGATTCAGCCGCTGGCCTCGGCCGCCCTGGACAGCGGC
>CAYOGU010000209.1:0-6655 GCA_964403345.1 uncultured Syntrophus sp.
GGGATATTCCCATGGAAACCAGAGAAAACAAAGAGTTGACGCAATTCGTTCCGCTGGTGGACGCCATTGCCGAGACTTTCGGCAGCCATTGCGAGGTTGTCCTGCACGATCTTCGGAATCTCGACAGGGCGATCATCAAGATCGCCAATGGCCACATTACGGGGCGACAGGTCGGCGCGCCGATAACGGATATGGGACTGCGCCTGTTCGAAGAAGAAAAAAAGAACCCAAAAGACACCGCTGTCGTCGGATACCGGACAAGAACGCAGGACGGCCGTGAATTAAAGTCCACCACCGTTTTTATCAGGGACAAGAAGGGAAATAATATCGGTTGTTTATGTATCAACATCGATTTAACGCCTTATCTCGCTGCAAAGAATCTGATCGAGCAGGTATGTAGAATCGTCAGCATGGACAAAGCCGACGCTGAAAACGGATCTGTGGAAGAATTTGTGTCGGATGTGGACTCGTTGATGGATCAGCTTATCGAAAAAGCCATGAAAGATGTCAATAAACCGGTTACGGCAATGTCCAAGGAAGACAAGCTGAAGGTCATGAGGAATCTCAAGAAAAGCGGATTTTACCTGATCAAGGGTTCCATCAAGAGACTATCCCGGGAATGGAGGGTTTCCGTGCCGACGGTTTATAAATATCTTGAAGAAATCTAGCGAGGGGATCAGACTATCAGGAACGGATAGAGTTTTTTGAAGAAACCGACAGGAGGATATCCATGCGAGACATGCTTCTAACGAAGCCGGCGCGTACGATCGTCGAACTTAGCGGTGTTGAACCAGGCTTGCAGGTGCTTGTGCTTACCGACACGGATAAATTTGCGATCGGCAAATTGGTCGCCGGAGTGGCCCATGAGGCGGGTGGCAAGGTATCTCTGATGGTCATGCCGGCGCAGAAAATGCAGGGGGAGGAACTGCCCCCAACCGTCGCTGCAGCGATGAAAGCGGCTGACGTGGTCATTGCCATGGTGGCGAAGAACATGGCCCATACGACTGCCCGGCTGGAAGCGACACGGAAAGGGACCAAGATTCTGCTCATGCCGCGGGTAACCGAAGATCGTCTCCTGGCGCCGCCCATGGAAGCGGATTTTCATGCCTTGCGGCCCATCATCGAGGGCCTGGCGAAGAGGATGACCGAGGCAAAGACGGCGCGCCTGACCAATGCGGCCGGCACGGACATCCGCATGAGTCTTGAAGGGCGAAAAGGGCGTGCCCTTACCGGGTTCGGCAACACGGAAGATATTGCCGCGCCTCCGGGGGTAGAGGCCAGCATTGCTCCCCTTGAGGGCACTGCCCAAGGGGTCGTCGTGGTGGACGGATCGATTCCCGGTGTGGGTTTCCTGGAGGGAGAGAATCCCAGGATCATCGTAAAGGGAGGACGGTTCGAATCCGTCACAGGCGGCCCCCTGGCATCCACTTTCGGGAAACTCCTGGCCTCCCTCAACGATCCCAACGTCTATCATGTCGCAGAACTGGGCGTCGGCCTCAACCCGCTCTGCAAACTGCGTGGAGCGCCGGATGACGACGAGGGCGAATTCGGGAGCGCCCATGTGGCCTTCGGCACCAACAAGTTCATGGGTGGAACGGTTCTGGCCGCGGCCCACTACGATGTGGTGGTCAAAAAGGCGACATTGGAACTCGATGGTGTCGTCGTGCTGAAGGACGGCGAAATCCAGTTTTGAGGGGAGGGCTGTACGGATGAATCGGGCGGATAAGGTCTCCGGAGTGATTCTGGCGCTGGTCTTTCTGGGTGCGATGTACGAGTCCAGCAAGCTGGAAATGATATACCGGAACGCACCCGGATTGGGATTTTTTCCCTTCTGGATTTCCCTCTTCGCGTTCCTGGCTTCTGTGATCATCGTGGTGAATGCCTTTCGGCGGCCGCCGGCAAAGGATCGTTCAGTAAAGTGGCCGCAGGGGATCGGACTCCGGAGGATCGGATTCTCGTTCGTGGCCTTTGTGATCTATGCCTACATGACCACCATTGCGGGGTTCATCCTCTCGACCGCCGTCTATGTGCTGGCGATGTCGCGAATGTTGGGTTCCAGACGCTGGTCCTCGTCGCTTGCAGTCAGCGTCCTGACGGCCGTGGGGCTGTTCTTCCTGTTCAAGGTCTGGCTCAAGGCGGATCTTCCCACCGGATCCCTGGCAATCATCCCATAGTCGGAAGGAGCGTTCCATGGACATCATCCATCACTTGGCGACGGGGTTCGTGATTGCGTTTACCCCGATCAATATTCTCTATTGTTTCATCGGGGTCTTCATCGGGACCCTGGTCGGCGTCCTGCCCGGCATCGGCGCCACGGTCAGCATCGCCATCCTGGCTCCGATTACCGTCGGCCTCGGGCCGACGACGGCGATCATCATGTTGGCGGGAATCTACTATGGAGCCATGTACGGCGGCTCCACGACGGCCATTCTGATCAACATCCCTGGAGAGGCGGCTTCCGTGGCCACTTCTCTGGACGGGTATCAGATGGCTCGACAGGGGAAGGCGGGCCCCGCCCTGGGGATATCGGCGATCTCTTCTTTTGTGGCCGGCACCTTGTCGCTGATTCTGCTGATGACCCTCGCGGTTCCTCTGGCTTCCTATGCCCTGGCCTTCGGGCCTCCGGAATACTTCTCGCTCATGTTTCTGGGACTGACCATCGTGGTCAGCCTCGTGGGCAAGTCCATGGCGAAGGGGCTCCTGTCCGGCCTCTTCGGCATGCTGCTGGCCACGATCGGGATGGAACCGATCACGGGACAGAGCCGATTTACCTTCAACAACGTCGATCTGATGGCCGGGATCGATTTTGTGGCGGTCGTGGTCGGGCTGTTCGCCATTCCCGAAGTCCTGGAGAACATGGAGGGGGCGGATCCGGACGTGCTGAAGACCAAGCTGAAGAACCTCTTCCCCAGCCGGGAGGATCTGAAGCGGACGGCCGGGGCCATGCTCCGCAGTTCCGTCATCGGCTTTTTCATCGGGGTGCTTCCCGGTTCCAGCGGGGCCGTGGCGGCCTTCATGGCTTACAACTTGGAACAGAATGTCTCCAAGCATCCTGATACGTTCGGCAAAGGCGCCATCGAGGGGGTGGCCGCCTCGGAGGGGGCCAACAATGCGGCCGTGAACGGGGCCATGGTGCCGCTCCTGTCCCTCGGGATTCCGGTGTCGGCCCCCATGGCGGTCCTGCTCGGGGCCTTCATGATCCACGGGCTGAAACCGGGCCCCATGTTGTTCGACAAGAGTCCCGAATTCGTCTGGGCGCTCATCGCCAGCATGTACCTCGGCAACGTCATCCTGCTGCTTCTGAACCTGCCCCTGGTGGGCCTCTGGGCGCAGTTGATCCGGGTGCCCTATCCCTATCTGGCGCCCGGAATTATGGTGCTGTGTCTGATCGGCGCCTATGGAATCCGGAACAGTTTTTTCGACGTGGGGGTGGCCTTCGCGATGGGCATCGTCGGCTATTTGATGAAGAAGCTGGAATACCCCACGGCCCCCGCCGTGCTGGCCCTGATCCTTTCGCCGATGCTGGAGGACGCCTTGCGTCAGTCTCTGACGATCTCAAAAGGGAGTATTGCCGTCTTCGTGACTCGCCCCATCTCCCTGGTCCTGCTGATCCTGGCGGCGGCCTCCGTCGGGATGGCTTTCTACACGCGGCGGAAGGGACATAGGGCTACGGAGGCATTAACGGAACCAGATATTTAGGGCGGGAAGGCCGTGATGATGAGGGGCGGCCCAATTGCCTGATAAAACGTCCCTTGGGACACATGAAAAGAGAGGAGAGATCATTATGACAATGCGTTGGTTTACCAAATGTACCGGCTTGGCAGTTTTGCTTGGCCTGTTCGCAGGTGGTTGGACATCGGTTTCCGAGTGCGCCGCTGCGGCGGCTTATCCCACCAAGCCGATCCAGATCGTGGTCGCCTTTGCCCCAGGAGGCTCCTCTGACCAGGTCAGTCGTCTGCTGGCGACCTACCTGTCAAAGAAGTGGGGGCAGCCGGTCAGCGTGGTCAACAAGCCTGGCGGCGGCGGCGTGGTCGGGACGGCGTCTGTCGCTCAATCTGCCCCTGACGGATACACCGTCAACAACGGCATGGTCAACACGTTGGCCTTTGCCCCGGCGGCCCAGAGCAACAACCCCTATCGCTGGGACAGCTTCACCTACCTGGCACGCCTGGGGGTCACGCCGTCGGTTCTGACCGTCAATGCCAATTCGCCTTACAAGACGGCCAAGGACCTGGTGGAGGCGATCAAGAAGGATCCTTCCAAGTTCAAAGCGGGCGTCTCCGGACTGGCCGGGACGGGCGCCTTCGGGATTGCCCAGCTTCTGCACTCCGCCGGTGTCGAGCCTTCGAAGGTCGATATGGTCTCGTTCAACGGCGGCGTGCTGGTGGTGACCAACCTGGCCGGCGGCCACGTCGATTTCGTGGCGCAACAGCTCCCCGAGGTTCTGGAACTGGTGAAGGCCGGCAAGCTCCGCGCCCTGATGCACACCAATTCGGAGCGGGTGAATGATCTTCCGGATGTTCCCACGAGCAAAGAGGCCGGTTTCCCGGCATACAGCGTCATGGCCGCCAGCGGCTATGTGGGACCGCTGAACATGCCGGAAGCCATTGTCAGCAAGTGGGAAACGACGATTGCCGATGCGCTCAAGGACAAGGAGTTTGTCGCGTCGCTGGATAAGATGGGACTCATTCCGGCCTATCAGAACGCCAAGGCGTACCGGGCCTGGACGGAAGAGCAGTTCAAAAGTTCCCAGATTCTGGCCGTGAAGCTGGGATTGAAGAAATAGTGCGGGAGGTGTCAGACTTCCTGATGGTTTCCCCGTGCCGTGGCAGGAACGGCGCGGGGAAACCCTTATCCATTCAGATCCGGAAATAAAGATTCCATGAGAGAAGGGAAAATGTAAGGGTGTTTCACGATGGACCGAATAGACCATGATTTGCTGATCGTCCTCAAAAAGGAACTGATCGAGGCGATGGGCTGCACGGAACCCGCCGCTGCCGCGTTGGCCGGTGCTACGGCCGTGCAGGCCCTGAGGACAAAGTTCGCGTTGGAGCCGGAGAGGGTGTCCGTGACCGCCAGCCGCGATATCATCAAAAATGCCATGTCCGTCGGACTGCCCAACTCCTCGCTCAGGGGGCTCAAGGCGGCTGTCGTCCTCGGCGCCCTGAGCGGGAAACCGCAGGATGGGCTTGCCGTCCTCGCCGGGATCACGCCGGATATGGAGGAGCGGGCACGGGGCATCCTGAGAGAGGAGCGGGTCGATCTCCAGTTGAAGGAGGGGGCCCCGGTCATCTTCATTCAAGTCTCCGCCCGGGCAGGCGGGCATGAAACGGTCGCGACGATCGCGCACCTGCACGACAGGCTCGAAAGCCTTCTCATTGACGGCGTCGAGCAGGTCCAGCGTTCCCCGGAGGAAAAAGATGTGACGTCGGGAATGCCGGCCATTTTCCCGAATGGATATCCCTCCTTTGCTCAGATGATCGCCTTCGCCGATACGGTCGATCTGGAGGCCATTTCCTTTCTTCTGGATGCGGCGTTCATCAACATGCGGTTGGCCGATCCCTCGCTCGACGATGGCTCCATCCGGGAGGTTACGCGACCTCCCATGAGCTTGGCGCAGAACCGCGGGGCCATCATGGACGCTCTGAACATCGCGACGGCAAAGGCCGCTTCGGCCTCCTATGCCCGCATGGCCGGATCTCCGCTGCCGGTCATCATCAATTCCGGCTCGGGAAACCAGGGAATAACCACCACGGTGCCGGTGGCAGTCCTCGCCGAAAAGATGGGCGCTTCTCGCGAATCGCTTGCCCGTGCGCTGGCTTTGAGCAGCATCGTCGCGATCACGATTGCTGCCCGCAAGGGTCGGTTGTCATCGCTCTGCGGCGCCTTCACCGCGGCGATCGGAACATCCTGCGGATTTGTCCGGCTCCTTGGAGGGGGCAGTCGAGAGATCAATCGTGCGGTGAACAACATGGTCGGAAATCTGACCGGCATCATTTGCGACGGCGCCAAGGGAACATGCGCCCTCAAGATCGATTCAGCCGTTCACGCCGCCGGACTTTCCGCCGTGATGGCCGTGGAGGGAAAAGGCGCACCTTCCGACGCCGGCATTGTCGGCATCGACGCAGATGACAGCATTGACCATCTTGAGAGAATCGTCTGTGAAGGCATGGATATGACGGACCGAACCATCCTGGATATCATGCTCACAAAGTAATGCCGTTTAATCCATGCGCGAAGCCTCCCGTAAAGGCCCCCGCGACTTTCAGGACGATGCCGGCGGCGATCTGCTGAGATGAAAAGAGGGGGACGGACCCGCCGGGTCCGTCCCCCTCTTGTTTGGTTGGAGGGACCTCTCTTTGTGAGGCCCCCTAGAGGGGGGCGTGACGCAGTTTGCCTTGTGTCGCAGGATGGATTTTTAGGGAGCGATTTGAATATTTTTCGGGGCCTCCTGCCGTCGAAGCGAAGCGGTTGCAGCGGCAACTGTCTGAGCGCCGTCAGGAGCGAGTTTTGCCGGTGCAGCGGAGCGAGACGCTGCAGGGTCGAAAAAGATTCATGAGCGCCCGGAATCCATCCCCCGACACAAAATGAGCCACCCCTTACAGGGGGATGTTGTTGTGTTTCTTGGCGGGCCTGGCCTCCGCCTTGTCCTTGA
>CAYOGU010000210.1:0-6624 GCA_964403345.1 uncultured Syntrophus sp.
TTGACACGGTCGCTAATTACCTCTGTGATTTACTGCCAAAACGGGACTAATTACCGGATTCTTTCTCTCCCAGATACCGATTTCCTGAACGTAGGTGAAATTTTCACCAAAAAACTGACAAAAGGAAAGGGAAACTTTGAGACCCAAAGGTGCGCTAAGTGCGGTGAAGCCGTCTTTACGGACAAATTGAAGGAGGGCGAAGACGGCAAGCTGGTGTGCATCCCATGCGGCAAGTAAAAAGCGACGGGCATCGAATGACCCCATAAACGAGGGATAGTTTTCAAAACCGGTAAAATAGGATCTGATGACGTTCTCGGAAACGGGTGGCATGGATTCAGGAGGATGAGAAGTTAATGAACATCCCTTGTGGTTATAAGGCAGGGTCAGAAATGGCCCTGCCCTTTTTTTATGCACACTTCAACTTGGAATCTTCATCTTGCGCGGCCATCTTGGACTAAGGAACAGAATATCATTATCCCCACAGTTACATGGTCGAAAAAGATTCATGAGCGCCCGAAATCCATCCCTGACACAAAACGGGCCGCGGCCGCTTTATCTTTGCCCTTGACAGGGGATGGGCTTCCCACTATATATCATCACAAGTTTCCTTTTTTCTGCTCGTTGTCGCGGATTTCCCGCCGCGATTCCTCTTCCCGGCCCGGTATCGTGGCTTCCCGTCACGGGCGCCGGACGACGCCCTGGTTCCCAGGCGCTTCGGGAAGGACGATATCCAATCATCCCTGGTGAGGTGCCCCATGCTCAGCAAGACCGCCGTCGATCATCTCCGCAGCAAGGTGGGAGCCGAAAACGTCTACACCGAAAAAGAGGACCTGCTCGTCTACGGCTACGATGCCACCCCGGAACTCCACGGCTACCCGGAGGTCGCCGTCTTCCCGAAGGACCGGGAGGCCCTGCGGGCCGCCCTGGACCTGGCCCGCCAGGAGGGCCTGACCCTCATCCCCCGGGGCGCCGCCACGGGCCTGTCCGGCGGCAGCATCCCGACCGCCGGCGGGATGGTGATCGGAATGACCCGGATGAACCGCATCCTCGAAATCGACGAGGAGAACCTGACCGCCACCGCCGAGGCGGGCGTCATCACCGTCGATCTCTTCAACGCCGTGGCCGGCCGGGGGCTCTTCTATCCCCCCGACCCGGGCTCCCAGAACGTCTCCACGCTGGGGGGGAACGTGGCCGAAAACGCCGGCGGGCTCCGGGGGCTCAAATACGGCGTCACCCGGAATTACGTGATGGCCCTTCAGGGCTTTCTGTCCGACGGCACGGAGTTCGCCACCGGCTGCAAGTGCGTCAAGGACGTGGCCGGCTATTCCCTGCGCGACCTCCTGGTGGGCAGCGAGGGAACCCTGGGGCTCATCACCGAGGTGACGGTCCGCCTGATCACCCCGCCCAGGGACAAGCGGACGCTCCTGGCCTACTTCCGCGACATCCGGACCGCGGGCCAGGTGGTCTCCCGGATCATCGCCTCCCGGATCATCCCCGCGACCCTGGAGATCATGGACCAGACCACCATCAACTGCGTCGAGGACTACGCCGGCATCGGCCTTCCCCGCCAGATGGCGGCGCTGCTTTTGATCGAGGTGGACGGCCATCCCGCGGTGGTCGCCGAGGAGGCCGAGGGGGTCCGCAAGATCCTCGCCGAGGCCCCGGCCGACGAGGTCCACGAGGCGAAAAACGCCCAGGAGGCGGCCGGGCTGGCCGCCGCGCGCCGCACCGCCCTGTCGGCGGTGGCCCGCGTGTCGCCCACGACCATCCTCGAAGACACCACGGTGCCCAGGAGCCACCTGGCCGAGACCTTCGCGGAGATCGAGCGGCTCAAGGCCAAGTACCAGGTCCGCGTCGCCACCTTCGGCCACGCCGGCGACGGGAACCTCCATCCCACGGCCGTCACCGACGAGCGCAACCGCAAGGAGATCGAGAACGTCCACGCCTTCTTCGCGGAGCTCTACGAGAAGGTCCTGGCAATCGGCGGGACGGTTTCGGGCGAGCACGGCATCGGCATCGCCAAGAAGGGTTACCTGCTGCGCCAGTTCGGCGAGGGCGGGATGGGCGTCATGCGGCGGATCAAGGACGCCTTCGACCCGGGCGGCCGCCTCAACCCCGGCAAGATCTTCCAGGAGAAGTCCTCCCCGTCGACGGTCCGGGTCCAGGGGGAAGGCCATGACTGAAAACTTTTCGACCGGCCATTTCCACCCCGAGGACGCCCCCGGCTACGAATCGATCCTCCAGTGCATGCGCTGCGGCTTCTGCCTGGCCGTCTGCCCCACCTATGCCCTGACGAACCGGGAACGGTCGAGCCCCCGGGGACGCGCCGCCCTGGCCAGGGCCGTGGCCGAGGGAAAACTGGAATTCACCAAGGCCGTCGGCGAGGAGGCTTTCTTCTGCCTGGACTGCAAGGCCTGCTCCACGGCCTGCCCCTCCGGCGTCCGCGTCGGGACGATCATGGAGTTCTGCCGGAGCCAGGAGCAGCACTTCCATCCCCCTTCCCTGCCCGCCGGCCTCCTGCGCGACTTCATCCTCAAGCGGATGCTCCCCTCGCCGGCCCTGATGGAAACGTCGCTCCTCCCGGCCCGCCTCTACCAGCGCATCGGCCTCCAGTGGGTCGTGCGGAACCTGGGGGTCAACCGGCTCTTTCCCGGGCTCCTGGCCAAGATGGAGGGAATCCTGCCGACCCTGGGGACGCCGCTGCGCATCGAAATCCCCGGGCTCATCCCGGCCCAGGGCACGAAGCGTGGCCGCGTCGCCTTCTTCCTCGGCTGCGCCATGAGCCTGGTCTTTCCCGACGTGTCGCGCCAGACGGCCCGGATCCTGGCCCAGCAGGGATTCGATGTCGTCACGCCCAGGGAGGTCAAGTGCTGCGGGGCGCCCCACCTGGCCGAGGGGGACCGGGAAACGGCCCGGCAACTGGCCCGGATCAACCTGGACCTCTTCAACCCCCTGGACGTGGACGCCATCGTGACCGACTGCGCCGGCTGCGGCTGCGCCCTCAAGGAGTACGAGGAGATCCTGGAAGGGAAGGCCACCCACGCGGAGCTCACGCGCTTCCGGTCCAAGGTCCGCGACATCTCGGAATTCCTGGCCGGCGCGGGCGTCCGCACCGAGGGGCTCCGGCCGGTGCCGATGAGCGTCACCTACCACGAGCCCTGCCACCTGGTCCACGGCCAGGGCCTCGCAAAGCCGCCGCGGGAGGTGATCCGGTCGATCCCCGGCGTCGAGCTCCGGGAGATGAAGGAGTCGAACTGGTGCTGCGGCATGGCGGGGTCCTTCGCCCTCAAGGAACTGGAGACGAGCCGGCGGCTCCTCGAACGGAAGCTCGCCAACGTCCGGGCGACCGAGGCCGACGCCCTGGTCACGGCCAACCCCGGCTGCCACCTCCAGCTGGCCTGGGGGGTGCGGGAACTGGGGCTCAAACAGCCGGTCCTGCACGTCGTGGAACTGATGGGACGCGCCCTGCCGTCATGAACCACCGCCGCTCGGAAAGGACCGCGTCCAAGCAATCCGCCCCCCGACGGCCCGAGGAGGGCCTCCGCGCCCTGGTCGAGCTGATCGCGCGGCTCCGCTCCCCGGAGGGGTGCCCCTGGGACCGCGCCCAGAAACGGGGGGACATCGGCCGTTACCTGATCGAGGAGGCCTACGAGGTCCTCGAAGCCATCGAGAGTCCCTCGCCGGAGGAACTCCAGGAGGAACTGGGGGACCTGCTCTTCCATATCCTCTTTTTGGCCGAGATGGCCCGGGAATCGGGCGACTTCGATCTGGAGGGGGTCCTGGAGGCGATCCGGGCCAAGATGATCCGCCGCCATCCCCACGTCTTCGGCGACACCCGGATCAACGGCGTGGACGACGTCCGCCGGAACTGGGAGGAGATCAAAAAGGACGAGGGCAAGGGGGAGCGGGAGGGTTCCCTCCTGGCCGGCCTGCCCCGCGACCTCACCACCCTGGCCAGGGTCCAGCGGATCACCGGCCGGGCCTCCGAGCAGGGATTCGACTGGCCCGACATCGCCGGGGTGATCGGAAAGATGGAGGAGGAGATCGCCGAATTCAGGGGCGCCCTCAAGGCCGGGGACGCCGGCCGGATGGCCGAAGAGGCGGGCGACATCCTCTTCACGGCGGTCAACCTCTGCCGGTTCGCCGGCACCGACGCCGAGGCATCGCTCCGCGCCGCCCTCCAGAGGTTCACCGAAAGGTTCTCCCATATGGAAAAGGCCCTGGCCGGCCAGGGGAGGCGGCCCGCCGACGCGTCCCCGGAAGAGCTGGACCGTCTCTGGAACGAGGCCAAAAAGACCAAAAAGAAAGGACCGCCCCCCGAGCGATGAAGGATTTCCTCTGCGTCCTGGGCATGGTCCTCATCATCGAAGGCCTGCCCTACTTCGCCTTCCCCGACAAACTCAAGACCTACCTCGTCAGGATGGCCGGGCTTTCCGACAGGACCCTCCGGATCCTGGGGCTCGTCCTGCTCGTCGCCGGCCTCGGCCTCCTCTACCTCGGAAGAAGCTGAAAGGGCATTGACTTTCGCCCCCTTGTGTGATTATCTGCCGCCCTTCCGCAGGCATGCAAAGGGATGGGTATGGAACTGGATGAATTCGACTACGATCTGCCCGAGGAGCTGATCGCCCAGGAGCCCGCCGAGGCCAGGGACCGCTCCCGGATGATGGTGGTCCACCGGCAAACGGGGCTTTGCGAGCTTCGCACCTTCAGCGATCTGCCGGACTACACGGGTCCCGGCGACGTCCTGGTCGTGAACGATTCCCGGGTCTTTCCGGCGCGTCTCATCGGCCGCAAGGAAACCGGCGCCCTGATCGAACTGCTCCTGATCGCCCGCCGCCTGGCCCCGGGGGAAACTGGAGAGACCTGGGAGGTCCTCCTGCGCCCGGCCAAGCGGGTCGCGGTCGGGACGGCCGTCAACCTGGACGGGGACGGCCGGGCGACGATCGCCCGCCGCCTGGACGACAAGCGGTGGCTCGTGGATTTCCGGACGCCCATGCCCTTCGACGCCTTTCTCGACCGGTTCGGGCGGGCGCCCCTGCCGCCCTACATCAAGCGGGAAAAGGACCGGGAGCGCTCGCAGCGGGACCTGGAGCGGTACCAGACGGTCTATGCCCGCGTGCGGGGCTCCGTCGCGGCGCCGACGGCGGGCCTCCACTTCACCGGGGAGACCCTCGACCGCCTCAAGGGACGGGGGGTCCGGATCGCCCCCCTCACGCTCCACGTGGGTTATGGAACCTTCCTGCCCATCGAGACCCGGCACGTCGAGCACCATGTCATGGAGGAGGAGCATTTCAGCCTCGCGGAGGAAACCGCCGGGGCGATCAACGGGGCCAAACGGGTGATCGCCGTGGGGACGACCTCGACCCGCGTGCTGGAGTCCCTGTCCAAGGAGGGCGGTCCCCTCGAAGCCGTCGAGGGTTCGACTCGCCTCTATATCTACCCGGGCTACCGTTTCCGCCGCGTCGACGCCCTGCTGACGAACTTTCACCTTCCGAAGTCCTCTCTGTTCCTGCTGGTCTGCGCCTTTGCCGGCCGCGAGCTGATGCGGGAGGCTTACGGGAAGGCGATCGAAAACCGTTTCCGCTTTTACAGTTACGGGGACTGCATGCTGATCCTTTAAATTTACTTTGCGGTTCCTGGTCCGAGCGCGAAGCGCCAGTTTCGTCCTTGCAGCGAAGCGAGGAGGGGCTGGGTCGAAAAAAGTCCGGCGCGCGGAGGGATCCGGATTCTCATAGGCTTAATATGGACTTTACATTGATCGCGCAGGACCCCGGCTGCGGGGCCAGGACGGGAAGGATCGCCACGCCGCACGGCGACGTCCTGACGCCCGCCTTCATGCCCGTGGGGACCCAGGGCACCGTCAAGGCCCTCACGCCCGAGCAGGTCGCCTCCCTGGGAGCCCAGATCGTCCTCGGCAACACCTACCACCTCTACCTGAGGCCGGGCCACCGGCTGATCCGGGAAATGGGGGGGCTCCACCGCTTCATGAACTGGCACCGCCCGATCCTCACCGACAGCGGCGGCTTCCAGATCTACAGCCTCGGCGCCCTGCGCACCATCACGGATGAAGGCGCCCGGTTCCAGTCCCACATCGACGGGTCCCGCCATTTCCTCACCCCCGAGACGGCCGTGGAAATCCAGGAGGCCCTGGGCAGCGACATCATGATGTGCCTGGACGAGTGCATCGCCTATCCGGCCGGCCGGCGGGAGGTCGAAATGGCCCTGGAACGGACCTCGCGCTGGGCGCTCCGCTCCCGGAAGAGCCGGAGGAACGAGGCCCAGGCCCTCTTCGGGATCGTCCAGGGCGGCGTCTATCCGGACCTCAGGCGGCGTTCCCTGGAGGACCTCCTGGAGATCGGGTTCGACGGCTACGCCCTCGGAGGGCTGAGCGTGGGCGAACCGAAGGAACTGATGATGGAGAACCTGGCGGCCACCGCCCCCCTGCTCCCCGCGGACCGGCCCCGATACCTGATGGGCGTTGGAACCCCGGAGGATCTGGTGGAGGGCGTCTACAACGGGATCGACCTCTTCGACTGCGTGATGCCTACCCGCTCGGCCCGAAACGGATTGTTGTTTACAAACGGCCAAAAGGTTGTTATAAAAAACGCCCGTTACCGGGAGGAT
>CAYOGU010000211.1:0-6597 GCA_964403345.1 uncultured Syntrophus sp.
ACAGTGTGTCACCCAACCAACTGGAATTATTCAAATGTTAATTGGACAGCCGTGAGCCGCATCCTCTCCTCAATGGCAGCCACAGATGCCGTCGCTCTGCTGCATGCAACAGGGAAGATGCCCTCAGCTCCGTCCCAGCCTGTACATGCTCTCGATGAGGTCGCCGTAATGCTGGTTGATGACCTTTCGTTTGAGCTTCATCGTCGGGGTGATCTCTCCGGCCTCCTGGGTGAAGGGAGCGGGGAGGAGGGTAAACTGTCTGACGGTTTCGTAAGGGGCTAGATCCCGGGTATTCTCCCGGATCCGCTCCTCGTACAGACGGATGATCTCGGGATGGCGGATCAGTTCCTCGGGGGAGGCGAAGGGGATACCGTTCTTGCGGGCATGCTCCTCCAGGGCCGTGAAGGCCGGGACGATCAGGGCCGTCACGTACTGCCGCTGGTCTCCGACGACCGAGACCTGCTCGACGTAGTAGTCGTTCCCGATCATAGTCTCGATGAGTTGCGGGGCGATGTACTTCCCCCCGGAGGTCTTCATCAGGTCCTTGATCCGGTCGGTGATCGTCAGATAGCCGTCCTCAATGACACCCACATCGCCGGTCCTGAACCAGCCGTCGGCGGTGAAGGCCTCCGCCGTGGCCTCTGGCTTCTTGTAATACCCCTTGGTCACCGTTTCCCCCCTGACGAGGATCTCGCCGTCTTGGGCGGTTCTCACCTCGACGCCGGGGATCGGTTTTCCCACCGTTCCAGGCCTCAGATGGAACGACTCGTGGCAGGTAACGGTGGCGCAGGTTTCGGTGAGGCCGTAACCGTATGCGATGCGGATCCCAGCTGCATGGAAGAACTCTTCGATCCTCTGCGAGAGGGGTGCCCCGGCGCAGGGGAAGAAACGGATCCGGCCGCCGACGATTCCCTGGAGTTTCTTGAGGACCAGCGCCTTGGCGATTCTGTGCCTGAATTTCAGCAGGGGAGGAATCGGCTTCCGATCGTTCCTCAGGAGAAAGACCTGCCAGCCGATTCCGATCGCCCAATGGAAGAGTTTCTTTTTCGGTGCCGTTGCCCCTTCGAGCCTTTCGAAGATTGCGGCATAGATCTTCTCGTAGAAGCGGGGGACCGCACACATGATCGTGGGCTTCACCTCCTGGAGGCATTCGACGATCCTGGTCGTGTCGTCGCAATAGGCGACCACCATGCCCTGGTTCAGGGCGAAGTGGGTCCATGCCCTCTCGAAGATGTGGGAAAGCGGAAGGAAGCAGAGCGAGATGTCCTGGTCGCTCACCTCCAGTCGCTTCACGTGACCCTCGAAGCAGTGTTGAAAGGTCTGGTGGTGGAGGATCACCCCCTTGGGTTCCCCGGTCGTCCCTGAGGTGTAGATCAGGGTGGCCAGATCGTCCGGAGAGGCCGCTGCGAGCCGCCGCTCGAGCTCGTCATCATCGCCGGCGCTTTGTCCTGCTTCAAGAAAATCCCTGAAGCGGACGACGTCGGTCCGTCCTCTGAGATCCACCCCGTCATCGAAGACGATGATCCTTCTCAGACTCGGAGAGGGAGTTCGGAGGGCGCAGAGGGTATCGTACGGTCCCTGCCCACCGACGAAGATGACGCCAACCTGGGCCTCATCGACGATGTACTGGACCTGCTTTCCGGTTCCGGTGGCGTAAAAGGGGACGCTGACCGCCCTCAGGGAGAGGATCGCACAATCGGCGATCGTCCACTCCGGCCGGTTGGGGGAAAAGATGCCGACCCTTTCGCCTTCCTGGACGCCCAGGGCGAGGAGTCCTTGGGCCGTCATCCGGATTTGCCTGCCGAGATCGGTCCAAGAGATCTCCCGCCAGTGACCGTCCTGCCGATAGCGGATGGCGGTCCTCTCGCCGTACTTCGAGATCCGCTCGTTCAACGCTCGTGCTAGGTGAAATGGGGCCATAGGGATATCTCCTCTTCGATGTGCATTTGGAGTCCTCCGCAGCAGACTGCCGGGGATTTCAGGCATGAAGTCAAATAACCCTCCGCTGTTCATCGAGGACCCATCCCACAGGAGGTGTGGGCCAGACGGGTTGACGGTACGGGACGCCGCTTTCCCGCTTGGTTGCTGGGTAAAACTACACAGGTTCCAAGGGCCTCTCTAGAGGGGCCCCGGAGGACTTTACAAAAAGGACGACATAGTATAGGTTGCTCTCCACAGCGTGTCAAAGCCCTTTTGCGGGTAAAGGTTCTTTATCAATAGCGTCAGGAGGCCCTCCATGATCCAGAAAAAAATCGGGAAGCAGTCCGTCGGCCAGCGGATGCGGGCAGGACGGGAGAAGATGGGGATGAGCATCGGGGACCTCGCCATGGAGACGGGCTACCTGCCAGAGGTCCTCGATGCGGTGGAGGAAGGGCTGAGTGTGCCGCCCGTTTCCCTGGTCCTCCAGATCAGCCGTGTCCTGAAACTGAACATGGACGATCTCGAGACCGAAGAGGCCAGCCAGGCCACGAAGCGCCGTTCCCGGAGCCACAAGAAGCGCGTCGATTCCTACGCTTATACCCCCCTGAGCAAGCCGGGGCCGGACAAGCACCTGCGGGGTTATCGGGTGACCATCGATCCCCTTACCCGGCACAAAGGGGTGGAGTACCACCATGAGGGAGAGGAATTCATCTATGTGATCCGGGGAGGGATCACGATCCAGATCGGAGAGAATGTCTCCCGACTGTCCACAGGGGAGAGCCTCCATTTCAATTCCGCCCTTCACCACAAGTTGAGCAATCCCCATCCGGAGCTTGCGGAACTCCTGGTCGTCGTCTACGTGCCCTGAGGAGGATGAGATGTCCTTTCAGCTGACCCAGGAACAGGAAATGATCCGTTTGATGGCCCAGGACTTCGCGAAGACGGAACTGGAGCCCTTTGCCGCGAGGTGGGATCAGGAGGCGCGGTTTCCCGAGGAGGCCGTCCGGAAGATGGGGTCACTCGGACTCATGGGGATGATGATCCCCGTTCAGTACGGCGGAGCCGGAGCGGGTGCCCTCAGTTATTCCCTGGCCCTGCAGGAGATCGCCTACGCCTGCGCCTCCACGGCGGTGACGATGTCGGTGACGAACCTCTGTTCCGATCCCATCCTCCAATTCGGAACCGAAGAACAGAAGTGCCGCTACCTGGTTCCTCTTGCCCGGGGGGAGATGCTTGGGGCCTTCGCCGTCACGGAGCCTGCGGCCGGTTCCGATCCCGGGAGCATGACGACCCGCGCCGAGGATTGCGGGGATCACTATCGGATCAACGGGACCAAGGTGTTCATCACCAACGGGAGCCGCGCCGACGTGATCGTCCTTGTCGCACGGACTGGCTCGGAGAAGGCAAACCGCGGCCTGAGCGCCTTTCTGCTCACCCGGGGGACGCCGGGTTTCGGGATCGGCCGCGCCGAGGAGAAGATGGGGCTTCGGGCCTCCGACACGGTCGAGTTGATCTTCGAGGACTGCCGGATTCCGAAGGAGAACCTCTTGGGGAGGGAGGGGGCCGGCTTCAAGATCGCCATGGTCGCCCTCGACAGCGGACGGATCGGGATCGCCTCCCAGTCACTGGGCATCGCCCGGGCCTGCCTCGACGAGATGGTCCGATATGCCAGGTCCCGCCGGCAGTTCGGAAAGGCCATCGGGACCTTCCAAGCGATCCAATGGATGATCGCCGATACCGCCGCCCAGATCGAGGCGGCCAACTGGCTCACCCTCTATGCCGCGGACCGCAAGGACCAGGGCCTTCCCTTCACCAAGGAGGCTTCGATGGCCAAGCTCGTCGCCTCCGAGATGGCCAACCGCGCGGCTTACCGGGCCGTCCAGGTCCACGGGGGATACGGGTACATGAGGGAGTACAAGGCGGAGAGGCTCTATCGGGACGCCCGGGTTACGACGATCTACGAGGGGACCTCCGAGGTCCAGCGGATCGTGATCGCCCGGGAGGTCATGCAGGATTGAGAGGCCTTGGCCGCCTCCCTTTTTGGCCTGAGGCGGGACCCGCCTCGGGCCGGGGGTGAATGACTTTTTAAGAAAGGGATCCGAGCGGATGATGTTGTGGAATCCATTCATGCCGTCCCTGGATACAGGTTCGGTCGCCATTATCGGGCCGGGCCGGCTGGGGACCGCTTTTGCGTACAAGTTCGGCCGAGATCACAAGCGGGTGACCGTCTATTACCACGACGTGGATCTCTGCAAGACGATCAACCGTGAGCACCTCAATCCGAAGCATCTGACCCAGGACCTGGCCCGCCGCCTGGGGGGGGTCGACAAGGTCCCCCATTTCTCCCCGAAGGTCCATGCGACCAACGACCTCGAGCAGGTCGTCGAGGAAAACGACTTCGTCTTCCTGGCTGTCACGATGGACCGCCTTCCCGAGATCCTTAACCACATCCGGCCGATCCTGGAGAGAAAGGGCACGAATACCTGCTTCATCTCGGCGATCAAGGGTCTGACCGTCGACGAGATCAGCCGCAGACTCATCACCCCCTCCCAGCTGATCCGCAACGCTTTTTCCCCTCTGAAGGGCCGTTTCGACATCGTCTCCCTGGCGGGTCCCTTCTTCGACGTGGACATCGCCCTGGGAAACCCGGTCTGCCTCACCGTGGCAGGAGACAAGCGGCTCTGCCGGATCGTCCGCAACGGGCTGATCGGGGCCAACCGCCGCGAGCTCACCTCCCTCTACAATTTCGATACCGTCGGGATCGAGGCCTGCGGCGCCCTGAAGAACATCGTGGCCAACATCAAAGGCGTCACGGATCGCCTCGATCTGGGCGACTCGATCCCCGGGACCCTCTTCTCCCGCTCCGGCGTGGAGGTGCGTTCCCTCTCCCGCCTGCTCGGGGGGAGTTTTCAGGCCTTCCAGTCCCAGGCCGGCGTGGGAGACCTCTACGTCACCCTCTCGTCGGATGCGAGCAAGAACCATCGCTACGGCCGCTTCTTCTACGAATGCTTCACCGGCAATTCGCTGGAGACGCACCTGAAGGCTCTGGAGAAGATCGACGGGAAACCGGAGGGGCCCAACACGATCCTCAATGTCCACAAGTATCTGGAGAAACGCAACATGTACAGCCCGATTTTCCACTGCGCTTACCGGATCTTCAACGAGGAGCGGAGCCGGGAGGCGATTCGCGAGGAGGTCCTCCAGGCGACCCAGTTCGACCGCCGGACCCGGGAATACATCGGTCCGGTCTCCCGCGTTCTCTACCGCCTCTTCCCGAACCTTTGGTATCGGCGCCATCGCGGCCTTCTGGCCAACCCCTGATCCCGGTCTTCAGGAGAGGCTTGACATCCCTTTCTGGGCTGTGCTACAAAAATAATCAATCGGATTGGAAAGGGTTGACACGATGAGTGTAAGACATATTGTCGACATGATGGGTTGGTGGTGGCAGACCTCAAAAGTCTGCCCACTTTAGCTCTTTCTGAGACGAGACGTGGGCAGGGGGACCCTTCCCACGTGGACGATCCGATGAAGCCGTGGGAGATTCCCGCGGCTTTTTTGTTTTTGGGGGCAGGGAAAGGGCCCCTCCCTCTGGGCTCAGGATCTTTTTTCGACCCTGATAGCGCTTCGCTCTGCTGCCGGAATAACGAACTCGCGCCCTGCGGGCGCTCAAACAGGTTTTCCGGTGGGCGCTCCGCTTTACGCACAGGGTCCCCGAAAAAATCTCCGATTCGCCCCGATAGAGGATCCCATTCCCATAGACAGTAAGACGGCATTCTGAATTTAGAAAAGGAGATGGATGATGGAGACAACCAAGGTCATTCTGGCGGACCACGAGATCCCGAGACAGTGGTACAACATCCAGGCGGATCTTCCCAAACCCATGAGTCCCCCTCTCCACCCGGGGACGGGCAAACCGGTCGGGCCGGGAGACCTGGGCCCGATCTTCTCGATGAACCTCATCGAACAGGAGGTGAGCCAGGAGCGATGGATCGCAATCCCCGGCGAGGTCCTGGAAAAATACCTCCTCTGGCGCCCGTCTCCCCTCTGCCGGGCCAGGAACTTCGAAAGGCTCCTCGACGCCCCTGTGAAGATCTACTACAAGAACGAGGGAACCAGCCCGGCCGGTTCCCACAAGCCGAACACCGCCATCCCGCAAGCTTACTACAACAAGGCCTTCGGCGTGAAGCGCCTGGCCACGGAGACGGGGGCCGGCCAATGGGGTAGCGCCCTGGCCATGGCCTGTCAGATGTTCGGTCTGGAGCTGCGCGTTTTCATGGTCCGGGTGAGCTACGAGCAGAAGCCCTACCGGAGGATGATGATGAACACCTGGGGAGCGGAGTGCATCCCAAGCCCCAGCGACCAGACGGAAGCGGGCCGGCAGGTCCTGGCGGAACACCCCGACTCGCCCGGCAGTCTCGGGATTGCGATCAGCGAGGCGGTGGAGGACGCCGTCACCCACGCCGATTCCCGCTACTCCCTGGGAAGCGTCCTGAACCACGTCCTACTACACCAGACGATCATCGGCCTGGAGGCCCAAAAGCAGCTCGAAAAGATTGGGGCCTATCCCGATGTCGTGATTGGCTGCGCCGGCGGCGGGAGCAACTTCGCGGGGATCGCGCTTCCCTTTGTCCGAGACAAGATCCACGGCAAGCAGGTGCGGATCCTCGGCGCCGAGCC
>CAYOGU010000212.1:0-6570 GCA_964403345.1 uncultured Syntrophus sp.
GGGCTCCCCCCAGGACTGGATCAGCGTCCCATCCGCAGAGAAACGGTGCACCCGGGCATTGCCGTAACCATCGCTGACGTAGATCTCCCCGTTGGGAGCCACCGCCGCATCCGTAGGCCGGTTGAAGGGCCCCCCACCCCGCTGGACGCTGTTGTGGTTCTTGCCGTCATAGCCGGTGTCCGAAGGCTTGCCGGGAGTCCCCAGCAACAGGACCTGCTTCCCCTCCGGCGTGAACTTCCGGACCGTGTGATCCCCGTCGTCCACCGTGTAGATCATGTCGTCCGCCCCGATCGCGATTCCGTGCGTCCTGGGCGTGAAGATGTCCTCCCCCCAAGAGCGCAGGAAGTTCCCCTTCCGGTCGTAGACGATGATCCGGGCGTCCTGACGCGTCATCAGGTAGACGTTGTCCTGCGAATCCACCGCCACGCCGTCGACGTCCTTGTGCACATATCCCGCCGGAAGCTTCTCCCAGCCCTCGACGACCTTGAATCTCAGCCCTGTCGCGATACCCATGCCTGCCATCCTCTACAAGTAGAATTATAAGTATATCTGTATACATGTATACGGATCTTGTCAACGAAAAAATGAACCGTCCCGTATTTCCCGGCGACTTCTACAATGTCCGGACATTTCCCTTTGCTCCTGATGCGACGGCAGGGGCAGCCCGGACCAAATCTTCTCGATCTACAAAATCGACAATGATCCTGATCATCCACAAGGTGGACTTGGAGCAC
The DNA here is from genome assembly GCA_964403345.1 of uncultured Syntrophus sp. Lineage (GTDB taxonomy): Bacteria > Desulfobacterota > Syntrophia > Syntrophales > UBA5619 > JAKAFS01. The sequence goes on from CAYOGU010000212.1 coordinate 735, forward strand.
AAGCCCCTGCTCCCGCCCCCCCATCGACGCCTTCCGGGAAGCCCAGAGCTTCCTTCCGCCCCCAACCCGTCTCTGCCGCGGGGGATCCTATGAGAAGCTGCAGGATCTTGACGGACCGGGATATCTCGTGTTTAATGAGGCCGACCGCAACGCCTTCTTTCTGGAGTTGAAGAAGATCCACTGCGTACTTCATAGAACCGGAAACGGGGGACAGCATTGAAATCCTCATGCACAACATGCTGGTTTCGTAACTACTCGGAACGAAATCCGGACTCGCTGCTGGCCAGGATCTGGCGGTGGCACACGGGTTGGTGTCCGGGCTGGAAGGCATACCAAAAAGAATTGGCCGGGAAAGATCCAGCCCGGACATCCGGCCCCATTCAATCCCGGGACGCTTGAGGGGCGCCGCATGAGCGGGCCAATCGAACAGATCGCGGCGTGGATCGTCGCTTCGCAGAGAGTCGTGGTCTTTGTTGGCGCTGGCCTGAGCACGGAGTCCGGGATCCCCGATTTCCGGAGCCCCGGGGGCGTTTGGGACCGGTACGATCACGAGGAGTTCTACATCCAGCGGTTTCTGGAAAGCGAAACCTCCCGGGAGCGGTACTGGCAAATGGCGACGGAGATGTATGAAGCGATGAAGGTCGCAAAGCCCAACCAGGCTCATCTGGCCATTGCAGAGCTGGAGCGGCTGGGAAAGCTCGACTGCCTGATCACGCAGAACATCGACGGCCTTCATTTCAGGGCCGGCCATCCGCCGGGCAGAGTCCTGGAGCTTCACGGCACCGCCATGCATGTGATCTGCCTGGACTGTCACAAGCGGTATGACCGGGACGAGATCCAGGCCCGGATAGCCGGCGGGGACAAGGCGCCCCGCTGCGATGTCTGCAGGGGTCCGCTCAAGCCCGCCACGGTTTCCTTCGGGCAGTCTATGCCCGAAGAGGAGACCCGGGCCGCCTACGAACACTCGGCCGCCTGCGACCTTTTCATCGTCATCGGATCCTCCCTCGCGGTCCAGCCTGCCGCCCAGATGCCGGTCGTTGCCAAACGCAGCGGCGCGAAGCTCGTGATCATCAACCGGGATGCGACGCCGTGCGATCGAATCGCAGAAATCGTTGTGCACGCGCAGGCAAGCCCGACCATGGCCGCCGTGATCGAGCGGGTCCGGAAAAAGCTTGCGGCTCTTTCACCGGTCTGATCGGGCAAGCTGGTATTCCATATCAGATAGACCGGAATCCAAATACAACGCGGCAGGCTGGATGATCCAAGCAATTGAATGTGGCATGAAAGCACACATTTGCCAGACGGCCGTAGGAGAGCAGACCCAGGTCGTAGCGGGTCTCGACCCTGCTGTCGAGGTCGATCAGAGAGTTTGCATGCCCTCCCCGGACGTGCTATCTTGACGTCAAGACCCCGGCATCCGACCCCTCGAAGCGGGGAGGTCCGCAGATCCCGGGTCCCCGTAAGGGAGGAACTCATGCACCGTTCCGGATTCATCAGCATCATCGGCAGGCCCAACGTGGGCAAATCGACGCTTCTGAATGCGATTGTCGGCGAGAAGATCGCCATCACGACCCACAAGCCCCAGACCACGCGCAACAAGATCATGGGAATCCGGAACCTCGCCGGGAAAGACCCCGGCCAGTTGATCTTCCTCGACACCCCCGGCATCCATCGGGCCAGAACCCCCCTGAACCGGGCGATGGTCGAGGCCGCCACCGGCACCTTCGGGAGCGTCGATCTGCTCCTCTTAGTCGTCGAGGCTGGAGAAGCCCCCCACCCCGAGGACCGCTACATCATCGAGGCCTTGGGGAAAACGGCGCTTCCGGCCATCCTGGTCATTAACAAGATCGATCTGGTGCTCAAGCCCCTGCTCCTGCCCCTCATCGACGCCTTCCGGCATCTGCACCCCTTCCGGGAGATCGTCCCCCTGTCCGCCCTGAAAGGGGACGGCGTGGAGGAGCTAGTCCGCCGGCTCCGCGACCTTCTCCCCGAGGGGCCCATCTATTTCCCCGAGGAGATGATGACGGACCGATCCGAGCGTTTCATCGCCGCCGAGATCGTCCGGGAGCAGATCACCCTTCTGACACACAAGGAGATCCCCTATTCCACCGCCGTGGTCGTTGACGCCTTCAAGGAGGACGAGGCCAAGAACCTCATCCGGATCAGCGCCACGATCCATGTGGCCAAGGACTCTCAGAAGGGGATCCTCATCGGGAAGAAAGGAGCGATGCTCCGCCGGATCGGCATGAAGGCGAGAATCGAGATGGAGCGGTTTTTCGCAGCGAAGGTCTTTCTGGAGCTCTTCGTCCGGGTCCAGAAGGACTGGACGACGGACCCCAGGATGCTTCGGGAGTTCGGCTACGGGGACGGGGCCTGATGGCGGGGCCTCAGGCGACCCTCTGGGCCTTTTTGTCCAGGACCTCCCGGACCTTCCGGGACAGGGTCTGGAGCTGGAACGGTTTCTGGATGAAGCCCCGGCATCCGCGGTTGAGCAACTGCCTCACCTCGCTTCCCGCACTGTAGCCGCTGGCCAGGATCACGTCGACGTTCGGGTTGACCTCCCGGAGGATGTCGAAGGTCCTGCCTCCGCTGATCCCGGGCATGACCAGGTCCAGAATGACCAGGTCGATCTCCTTGCCCTTCTCCATGTAGACGGCGACGGCCTCCTGGCCGCTTCCCACGGGCAGGACGCGGTAGTGGAGCATTTCCAGCATCTCCACCATGGCGGTGACGTTGATCCTCTCGTCGTCCACCACAAGAATGGTCTCTCTGCCGGTGAGGAGGGCCTCGTCCCTCGGTTGCCAGACGGCCGGTTTGTTGTCCGACGCCGGAAGGTAGATCTGGAAGGTCGCCCCCTTGCCGGGTTCACTGAAGACCTGGATGCTGCCCCCGTGGTTCTTGATGATGCCGTAGACCGAGGCCAGGCCCAGACCGGACCCCACGCCCTTGGGCTTGGTGGTAAAAAAAGGATCGAATGCCCTCTCCAGGGTGTTGCTGTCCATCCCCATGCCGTTGTCCGACACGGTGATCCGGACATAGCGTCCCCTTCGGACGTCGATGCGCTTTTCATCGGATTCCGCCACAACGACGTTATCGGTCCTGAGTTCCAGATTCCCCCCGCCGGGCATCGCCTGGGAAGCGTTGATGAAGAGATTGAGCAGGACTTGGTCCATCTGCCCCTGATCGACCTCCACGGCCCAGAGTTCGGGGGAAAACGAGCTGCTGATGGAGATCTCCTTGCGGGTCCTGCCGAAGAGCTCGGCGTTCTTCCCGATCAGGTCGTTCATGTCGGTGGGCATCACGTCGTACTTGCCCCCCCGGGCGAACCCTAGAAGCTGTTTGGTCAGGCCCGCTCCCCGCTCGATATAGCTTTCGATATCCGCCAGTTTCTCCCGGTGCGGGTGTCCCGGTTTGGTGTCGAACAGCATGAGCGAGATATATCCCTGGATGCCCATCAGGATGTTGTTGAAGTCATGGGCGATCCCGCCGGCCAGCGTGCCGATCGCCTCCATCTTCTGGACGCGCAGGAGCTGATTCTGGAGCAGCCGCTTCTCCTCCTCGGCGGTCTTCAGGTGGGTGATGTCCGTCGATACGGTCAGGATCCTCTGGCATTGGTTGTCGCGTCCGATAAGAGGCGCCTTGTAGATGGAAAGCCACTGGACCGAAGGATCGGGGTACGTCGTCTTCTCCTCGGGGACGAACATCTCCCGGCAGTTCCGAATCACATCGAGGTTGTCCGCATGCATCTTCCGGACTTCCTCCGGGTTCGGATTGAAATCCGCCATCGTCCTTCCGATGAGGAGGTCCGGCGTGGTCCCGCAGGCCCTTGCCAGGGCCTTGTTCGCCAGCTCGAAACGGCCCTCGGCGTCCTTGACGGAGATGAACGCGGGAACGGCGTCGATCACCTGCCTCAGGAAGGCCCGCTCCCCCTCCAGCCTCCGCTCCGCCTGCTTGCGTTCGGTAATGTCGGTGGCGACATGGATGACCTTCTCCAGGTTTCCCTCGGCATCGAGGACCGGCGTGCAGGAAACGATGTAATCCCCGCAGAGGGCCTCCATTTCCATTTCGCCAGTCTCAATCTCCTCGGTGCGGAGCAGGCGCTGCATCGGACACCTGCGGGGCGGGCGATCCCGGCCGGGACCGTGGAAAACTTCATAGCATCTTCGACCGATGATCTCCGGTTCCTTCTTTCCCAGAACCAGGCAGACGGCCTGATTGGCCCGGATGATCCGCTGGTCGGCGTCGAGGATCACGATGGGGTGGCCGACAGCCTGGAAGATCGTCATCCATTCCCGCCGCGACCCCTTCAGGGCCTCCTCGTCGATCCTGCGCTGGGTCACGTCGTAGCCGAAGATGGCGATCTGGACGAGTTGACCGTCGGCATCGTTCAGGGGATGGACGGAGATCTCGAAGTCCTTCTGGCCGATCCGGTCGCTGTAGCGGATGGGTTCCCCGCCCGGCCGAAACCGTCGCCAGCGGTTCTGCCATTTTTTCAGGTCATCGGGAGGCATCGACTCGGTGATGTCGGTCCCGATGAGCTGTTCCAGCGGTTTTCCCAGGTACCGGGCGATCATGTGGTTCGCGGCCAGGATGACGCCCCGGTTGTCGAGCAGGAGAGCCGCATTGTCCATGGCGTTGATCAGGGACCGCGTTATCGCCAGGTTCTGTTCGAGTCGTTTCTCCGACTGGACCCGTGAGGACATGTCCCGGCAGGTGACGACATAACCCCGGATTCCCGGCGTCTGCCGGAGGTTCTTGCCCATGGCGTCCAGGTAGGTCCAGGTGCCGTCCGCCTTCTGGAAGCGGAAGGGGGTCTGCAGCTCAAAGTGGTTCGAGGCGAGCAGGGCCCGAAAGGCCTCCTCGACGGCGGGCCGATCCTCGGGATGGATGAGATCGAAGGGATTCCTGCCGATGAAATAGCCGTCGGGATATCCCATGATGTTCCGGGTGGAGGGAGCCTCGTAGGTGATGATCCCCTTCTCGTCTAGGACGATGATGATGTCCGAGGCGTTCTCGATCAGGGACCGGAAACGCTCATCGCCCCAAGGGCTCAGGCCCTTCGCCTTTTCCATGCTTTGCACGTAAAGCAGGATCGAGGCCCCGGCCTCCCCGGCAGACGTCCGGCAGGCCTTGACCTCCACGGCGACCCCGTGGCCCTCCCGATGGAGGAATTCCGTCCTGAAGACCCGTTCCTCCGATGCGGAGGCGATGAACCGCTCGTAACGGGCCATGAATCTCTGGCAATGGTCGGGGTGGAGGAATTCGGCCAGGAGGGGGAATCCAGCGGATGGGTCCGGCAAAGCGCCGCCGATGATCCCCAGGAGGGCGGGATTGGCGTACCGAACGAGGCCGTCCCGGACAATGCAGGCGCCCATCGGGGCCATCTCCAGGACCTCCCGAAAGCGGTTCAGAGTCCCTTCCCGGCACCCCCGCCCGGGCTGCACCCCTTTTTCTGCCCTCAACCAGCCAAAATCCTCTCGCAGAGATTGCCGCGGTTCCATAGTCCCCCGTTTCGGTATCCGGATAGGTTCGGCGTTCCTAGGCCATGGTCACCCTCTTAATGGTCATCCTTTTAAAAGTCCTTGAATCCTCCCTGCCCATCCTCGTCGAAGGGGATCACTTCCGATGGTTTCACCGCCCGGGGCTTTGCCGGTTTCCCCGTGGACGGCGCAACCGGAACGGACGCATCGGTCTTTGGGAGTTTCTCGGCCGCCCGGACCGGAACAGCCGATTGGACCGCAGAGGATCGCGACCCGTCGACGCTCCCGCCGACGACCGCCACCAGGTCATTGATGTAGCCCCGCATCTGCTGGGCCTGCGCGTTCATCTCCTCCGC
>CAYOGU010000213.1:0-6556 GCA_964403345.1 uncultured Syntrophus sp.
GCCTGCCCCTCATGAAAAGGGCGTTTTGCTCCTCCTGGGACCGGTAGGTGCAGGACCGCCTGAACGCGCCGGGGATCTCGGCATCGAGGCGTTCCTCGAACCGGCGGATCTTCTCCTGCATCCTGGGCGTCAGATCCTCGATCTTTCGGCTGGCCATCTCACCCTCCCGGGATGATCACGTCGCCGGTCTTGAGTTGCCGGCAGTCCTGGCCGGTGCAGGTGACCTCGTGGCGGTGGTTGTTGATCCGCTCCCAGATGTCGGCCTGATCCTTCTTGATGCCGGCGAGCATGAAGATGATCACGGCCTGCATGAACCCGACCACGATCCCGATGACCGTCATGACGGCGCTGGTTTCCATCACGCTCCCCTATGCGATGAAAACGATCACCCGGCCCTTGGCGTCGGCGTACTTGACCGTGATCGAGTCGATCGTGAACCTGGAGGTGCTGGTCGGGGTGAAGGCGAGGCCTGCCGTGCCGGACGCGGTCAGGATATCCGCATAGGTGCCGTTGGCCCCCCGGGCCGTCCCGGAAACCCCGCCAAGCGAGGCCGTGACCGTGCCCGCGGTCCACCCGGAAATCGTGTAGGCGACCTCGTAGACGCGGCCCGGGACGGCCGCAAAGCTGTCCTTCGAGAGCGTCCCGGTCCCGTCCGCGTTCTTGGCCACGTTGTTGGTGGCGTAGGCCCATCCGGTGCCCAGGGTCCAGCCCGTGGCGGCCCCGGTGAAGGCCCCGGCCCCGGCGAGCTGGTCCGCGGTCGCGGTGCTGGCGATCGCCAGCGTCAGTTCGTCCTCGAAGGCCATGACCGTGGCCGGAAGGACCTGTTCCGCCGCCGAGACGCTCCTTGCCGCCCCGGCCCCGGCCAGGACGTCCAGGCCGAAGGAATCCAGCAGGGCGACCCCGTAGGTGCCGAAGGGACAGCAGGTCGTCCGGTCCCCGTTGGTCCCGGGGACGGTCTCGATCTTGGCGATCCGGCCCTTGAGGACCTGCGGGAACGGGGGAGACGAACGGCTTTCCCGGTAGGTCGCCGCGACGGGTTTGGACACGGCCATGTCGGCGTCCCCCTGCCAGTCCAGGACGAGCCGGAACGGTTCCACGTCGGCCCGGAGGAAGGGGTTGGACGAATAGACCACGAGCGATTGCGCCATGATGCCCTCCTTGAGACCGGAGCGCTCCGTCGGGAGCGCCCTGTTCTTCTAGTCGAAATCCCCGACGGCCAGCCAGGTTCCGCAGAGGTCCGCGTCGGTGACGACGGTGATGGCGCTTCCGTCCGCCGGCAGGGTCTTGTTGACCGCGGGGGCGTTCGCCGTCACGGCGGTCCCCTTCGGGATCAGGACGATGGACTCGCAGGAATGCAGGCCCGTGTTGATATTGCCCCCAGTGGAACTGGACGTGTTCGTGAACGTCCCCCACTTGAGGACCTTGTTGCCGATGACGGCGCGGCCGGTGATTGCAGAGGTGAAAGCCATGATCCGGGCTCCTTTCTGTGAATCCCGGCGGGACCGGAGCCCCGCCGGGAGATGGTATGCATCCGGCCCCCGCCTAGTATCCGGGGATCGCCAGATCGATCAGCGAGTATTCGGTCGTGGCGTTGACCGCCAGGACGTTTCCCACCGGGCCGATGATGTCGGTGGTCGCCAGGGCGGCCACGGCACCGGCAGCATTCGCGGAAGGACCCACCACGTTGCCGATGACGATCGTCCCGTAGGTCAGGACCGGGCAGGGACCCTTGACCTGGTTCCAGAAGAAGTTTCCGGCGGTGACCGGGATGACCGGCACGCCGATCGGGGCGCCCGTCAGGGTCGTGGGGGCGACGATGACCGCCTTCTGCCGGTTCTGGATCAGGCTGACCGTCGAGGCGCCCGCCGTGATCGCGCACCGGATCGGGTCCTTCAGGCTGACGATGACCCCCGTGGTGCCGGCGGGATGGCCCTTCACCCGGTAGGCGTAGCCCTTCCCGACGTCGTCGTTGACCCAGAGCCAGCCGTCCTTGTAGAAGTCGGCCGTCACGGCCCCGCCGAAGGTCACGGAGACTTCCGTGGCCCCCAGGGCCGGCGACGCCGTCAGCGCCCTCTTGATGGCATTTGCGCTCGGAGCCGGTCCCTGGGTCAGTTTCCCGACCAGGAGGTCAGAGGCCCCGGCCTGGGCATAGGCGAAGACGCGGCCGTCGGCCAGCTCGCGGATCGTGTCCAGTTCCTCCTTCTGCACGGAGGACTGCTGATAGAGCCCCTGGGCGAAGCCGCCCGTCTTTTTCGATTTCACGCTTTCCATGTGTCGCTCTCCTTTCGGCCTTTCGGCCAGGCCCCTGCACTTCGGGCCGCTTGGGTTTGCCGCTTGCGGGACAACGGCTTTCTGGACTACGACAGGTTGCTGTGGGCCGCGATCGCCTTGCGGTTGTTGACGACCTGGTTCCCGTCCCAGAAGATCTTCATGGTCTTTCCGGCGATGCCGTTGGGCGCGTTGGCCAGATCGCCCCAGGGCGTCCGCTGGAAAAACCCGTCCTTGTGGATGGCCCATCCGTAGTGCTTCGAGTTGAGGACGAACAGGTAGCCCGCCGGAACGTAGTCGTCCGGGGTGATGGTCATGCCCTCGAACACGATGTTGGTGAAGCCGGCCTTGGTGACGTCCTTGTCCTCGGTGAACCGCTGCTGGGACTGCAGGATGCCGCTGACGAGGTTGTAGAGGGTTTCGGTGGTCACCCCCACGTCGGGCTTCCCGCCGGCGCCGTCGCCGATCTTGGCCAGGCTTCGCAGGGTCCGGATGACCGGAAGGCTGATCCCCTCGGTCGTCGTGGTTCCCTTGGCCGCCCAGGGCTTGGTGACCCCGTCGGACGCCACGAGGTCGTCCTCGGCGATCCCCAGGTAGGCGACCGAGGAGGACCCGAAGCAGCAGGACCGGAGGCCCGTGACGGCCTTGTCCGCGTCGCCGTTCTGGCCGTAGAGGTTCTGGGCGATCTTTTTGCGGACCGTCTTCTGGGCCGATGCGATCTGCGCCTGGACGAGCTGCACCTCGGCGTACTCTCCGGCGGCCGCCTGCTCGTCGGACCGGTAGATGGTCGCGTTCCCGTAGGCATGCTTGGGATAGGCGAAGGCGGCGTTCATGATCTCCCTGGAGTCGGAGGACAGGGCCTCGCCCCTGGAGTAGAAACCGCCCTCCTGGCCGTCGTACTCCAGCGGGATCCGCCACCGATCGCCGCCTTCCGGCCGCTCGAAGACGCCCGCCTTCTTGTCCATGAACTTCCACATCAGGAAGGAATCCTGGAAGTAGATGTCGACGGCCTTCTTGCCGTCCATGAGAAAGTAATCGTTGGTGATGGCCTGAATCTCGGTAAACGTGAGAGACATGATTGACCTCGTTCTTTCTGGAGGCTACGCGGTCCCGCCCGCACGGAGCCGTCTGAGCCGTTCCGCGCCCGCGGCCACGCGCCCCCCGTATTTGCCCGGGTCCTTCAGTTCGTCCGGGAGCTCGCCGGTGGCTCTCGGCGCCCCGCCGTCCTGAATGACCGCTGCGTTTTTCTTGGCGAGAAAGTCCTTGCGGACCCTCTCCTCTGTTTCCTTGGCTGCCTTCTCGGCCGCCGCCTTGACCGCGGCATCGACCGCCGCCTGGCGGGTCAGGGCCATGTGCGCGCTGATGGCGTTATGTCCGGGGTTTTTGGACATGAATTCCATGATCTGCCCGGAGTCCCACATCGGGCGGAAATCGGGGTTCTCCTTCTCGTACTTCTGGAACGCCCCCCTGACGGCCTCCTGCCGTGCCGCCGCCTCGGCCCGTGTCCGGGCGGCCTGGGCCTTGGAGACGAAGGCCCTTTCCAGCTCGTGCTCCATCTGCCGGTAGAGATTGGCGGCGTACCCCTTGGGGTCGTCCTCCTGCCATTCCCTGAGCTCGTCGTCGGTCTTGGTGGTGATATCGACGTAGGGGAGCTTCTCCGGCGCCTGGGGCCGGTTCTGCGGACCCTGGCCGGGGCGGCCCTGGATCTCCCCCCGGGTCTCGGCAAGCTGCCGGGTCAGGTCCCGGACCTTGCCCAGAAGCTCCTGGAACCTGGGGTGCCTGTCGAACCGGTCGAGCTTGTCGTCGCCGGCCTTGGCGGGATCGTCCCCGCCTTCCTTTCCGGCGTCCTTTGCGGGCTGTGCGCCCTTTTCGGGGGCCTTTTCCCCCGGTTCCGCGGACTGCTCCGCGGGCCTTTCCCCTGGAACGGGCGCGTCGATGTCGCTGACGGCGTCCATGGGGATGTTGGCGAATCCGTCCTCGATCGGCGAAGTCGGGACACCGGCGGCTTCCGGGGTGGCCGGAGCGGCCGGCGCGGCGTTAGCGCCTTGCGCGGTTGCTGCCTCTGGCATGATTTTCCTCCTTGGTTGAGGGTCAATAAAAAAAGGCCCCGACGGAGAAACCGGTTACGGTCATCTCCGAAGGGGCCTTCCTGGGGCGCGATCGGCTTCGCCCTTATGCGGCCAAGTCGCCACTGCATGACCTGGCGGGTAAGGGCCGATATGTCTACTCTGCCTGAGAGCTTACGGTATCTTTTTGCCTAAGCAAGAACTTTTTCAGCAAAGACGCCGAAAACTCCAATATCCTTGCAATGATTGCTATAATCTCTTTTGTCTCAGCGGTCATCCCCCCCGCACCTCGATCCTCTTGCGACTGAAATGGGCCTCCGTGACCTTCCGCATGAGGCCCGTCAGGTCCGGCTCGGGCGGCTTCCGGGCAAGCGGCGGGCCTCCCCGTTCCGTGTGGTCCATGGGCCGGATCCCCTCCCCTTTCATCCAGGCTCGGTAATTCTCCCGGGTCGGGTTCCGCACGAAAGCCTGTACGTGCGGGGCCGGATTGTCCCGGTCCACGACTTCCAGGACCGATTTCAGCCAGGGGGCATCCTGGTTTCCGGTGTAGACCATCCCGAGGCTGATGATTCGTCTCGCCCTGCCTCCGCAGGACGGGCACTTCCGGGATGCGGTCCCCCTCTCGACGAAAGCCTCGTGGATGTGGCCTTTCCGGCATTCGAAATCGGCTGCGATCATCCCGGATCGGCCTCCTTCATCCTCTTGAAGGCCGCATACTTGGAAGGCTTCTCGGGCTCCCTGGCCTTCATCTGGCCGAGCTCGATCGCCAGGATCTGGAACTCGACCGACTGGTTCCGCCTCTCCTCCCACTTGTCTCCGGTCCTGCTTTGCACATCCCGAATCGTGACCGGGTCCAGCAGGACCCTGGCCTCGATGGGCTCCATGCCGGAAAAAGATTGCGGAGTGAGGCCGAGCTTGTCCAGTTCCGGCTTTTCCAGGGTGATCCTCAGGCAGTAGGGCCGCTCTTCGCTTGCAGGGGCAGGAGGGCTGCCTGTCATGCCATCTTTCGAGTCCTCTTTCTTCTCCTTCGGTATGGTCCGCTTCAGGTCGATGAGCGCCATGTTATTTCTTCCCCTTTCTCATGGTATGGAGTTTGCTGGCCGACTTGGCGATCTCGTCGCCTTCCCTGGCCCGCAGCATGAGCATCTGGGCGACGGCGTTGTCATGGGTCATCGGATTCTTGCTGAATCCCTTCGGATGGTTCGGGCTGATCACCTGGTATCCGCCCCTCACTTTCACGATTCGGTACGGCATGGCCGATCTCCTTTCATCCGGCGACGTTGTTGCTCCTCAGGCCCCGTTCGTTGTACCCGGGCCGGTTCGCGGCCTTGCTCACGAAATCCAGGCCCGCCTTGATCCCCTCCGCCTGCCGGCGGTGGGCCTCGGCCTCGATCTCGCTCACGATCCTGGCCCTTTCCATCTTCAGGGTCTCCTCGTCGAAGGCGACGCCCGCGGTCTGGACCTGCTGCTTGACCCGCTCGGTCATGATCTGCTCCACCGTGAGGTCGCGCTTGGCCACGATGAGTTCGGCCTCGGCCAGGGTCTTTCGGACCGCCGCGGCCTGCTCCTGCATATTCCCCTGCCCGCCTGCGGCCGGCTGCCCGCCCTTCCGGCCGCCGAGGGCCTGCTGCATGAACTGGACGAAGCCCGGGATCTTGCCTTCCTTCAGGGCCTTCTCCAGGTCCTTCGGTTCCATCCCGGCCACGGACTTGATGTACTGCAGGATCTCGGGCGGGGCCTGGGCCGCGGCCAGCCTATCCAGGAAGGCGCCGAACGGCCCGGCCATCATGCGCTTGATGACCTCGTTGCGGTTCGAGTAGTCCAGCCGGTCCAGAAGCTCCTGCTGGTCGATCGCCCGCCTCTCGTAGAGCGAGATCGCCTCCTCGCGCTGCTGGATCCGCGAGATCGGCAGGGTGGATCCGGACACCACGGTCAGCCTGGCCGGCATCACGAGGCTCGCGCCGATGATGGGCTTGGAGGCCTCCCGGCCGTCCTTGTCGCGGTAGGTGATCCAGCGCTCCTCGGTGTAGAAGTTCATGACGTGCGAGAGGTACATCCGGCCCCGGTCCCGGATCAGCCGGGAGTAGGACCGGATCTTCCCCCGCATCATGGTGGCCGCCCGCTCCAGGAGCGCGGCGATGGCCTTGTAGGCGATCACGTCCCGGCCCTGCACCTGCGCCTGGTCCAGCTCGAAGGTCCCGGCGACCAGGAAGAAGAGGTCC
>CAYOGU010000214.1:0-6547 GCA_964403345.1 uncultured Syntrophus sp.
CAAATTTCGGGAGGCCATCATGGCAGAAGCAGAGGAGACCCTCGGGGAAAGCCCAAGGCAGATCAAGTTCAATCAGCAGAACCTCCACCGGGAGGAAGTCTTCAGCGACCTCACCGTCGGCTCAATCCGCCAGCTGACACCGGTCAAGCCGAACGGGGAGACCGACAAGACCCGCAAGATCCTCTTCATCGGCCAGTCCCAGGTTTACACCCCACGGGGCCCCATGCCCATCCAGTTCCCTATCGACGCCAAGAACCTCCAGCAGGCCATGGAAAAATTTCCCGGGGAGATGGAGGCCTTCGTGGCGCAGTTGGTCGAGGAGGCCAAGGAGTTCCAGCGACAGGAGCAGTCCCGGATCATCGTCCCCAGCGGAACGCCCACCCCGGGGAGCAACATCATCCTTAAGTGATCCGGTCATAGCGAAACGTGCAAGAGGATTGGCCATGCCAAAGGCACTGGAAGGGATACGGGTGATCGACCTGAGCCACGTCCTGGCCGCGCCGACGACGACCATGTTCCTGGCGGACCTGGGGGCCGAGGTGATCCACCTGGAGCCGCCCCAGGGCGACGACGCGCGCGAATACGGCCCATTCGTCGGTACACCAGGCAAGGACCGCAGCGGCTACTTCATCAGCCTGAACCGCAACAAGAAGAGCCTGGTCCTCAACCTGAAGATCGAAGAGGGACGGGAGATCCTCCGGGAGCTGATCCGGGTCTCCGACGTCCTTATCGAGAACTTCCGGCCGACGACGATGCAAAAGATGGGTTTCGGCTGGGAGGAGGTCCGGAAGCTCAACCCCCGGATCATCTATGCGGCGATCTCCGGGTTCGGCCATGACAGCCCAAGGGAATACGCCAGCCGCGCCTCCTATGACATGGTCGCCCAGGCCTACAGCGGCCTGATGAGCATCACCGGCCCCGTGGGCGGCCCCCCCTGCCGGGTGGGCTCCTCCGTGGGCGACATCATCGCCGGCCAGCAGGCCGCGATCGGGATCCTGGCCGCCCTGGCCTGGCGCGAGAAGACCGGCCAGGGGCAGTTCTACGACGGCTCAATGGTGGACGGCCTCTTCTCCGTCCTCGAGAGCGCCGTCGCCCGCTACACGATCACGGGCAAGATTCCCGGTCCCCTCGGCGGGGCGCACCCCTCGATCACCCCCTTCGAGGCCTTCCGGACGAAGGACTCCTGGATCATCGTCGCGGCCGGCAACGACGTCCTCTGGGGAAAGCTCTGCCGGATCCTCGGTCGGGAGGAACTGATCGCCGATCGGCGCTTCGCGACCAACCATCTCCGGACCGAGAACCAGCCCGAACTGTCGGCGATCCTCACGGCTGAGCTGGTCAAGCGGACGACCACGGAATGGATTGAGGTTTTCGAGAAACAGGACATCCCCTACTCCCGGATCAACAACATCCGGGAGATCTGCGAGGACCCCATCATCGCCCACCGGGGAATGCTTGCCACCGTCAATCAGCCGGGCATCGGCCCGGTCCGGATCGCCGGCTCGCCGATCCGCCTCTCCGAGACGCCGGGGCGGGTCGAAGGCCCCGCCCCGCGGCTGGGCGAGCATTCCGAGGAGGTCCTGCGGACCGTCCTGGGCTACGACCAGGAACGGATCGAGGCCCTCAAGGCCCGGGGCGTCATTCACACCGGCGCTTAAGGCCGGGGCAAGGCAGTCCCTCCCCCGGCTTTGATGCTTTTGAGTTCCGATCTCCCGGACCTTCCGGGGAACCTGTGCGGCCGCCGTGGCCCACGCAGGAAAAAGGAAACGAATCGGCATCCCCCGTCCCGCATCGCGGATCATTGCCAGTCATCCTGAACGCGATGAGGGACGCGGCAACGCTGACAGGCCGTCCGTATCCATCCGGAAGGCAATCCATCTTAACAAGGGGGGGAACACCCATGATCGGACGTGAGAGCAGGATCGCGGTCATCGGGGCGGGGGCCATCGGCGGCATCGTTGCGGCCCTCGTCAGAAAGGGCGGCCACGACGTGGAGATCGTCTGCAAGCACCCGGATCTGGCTCAGAGGATCCAGTCGCGTGGCCTCCACGTCACCGGCGCCAAGGGCGATTTTTCGGTTTCCATGCCGGCCGTCGCCGAGATCGGCGAGATGCAGGGGACCAAGGACGTCGTCTTCCTGGCGACAAAAGCCACGGCGATGCTGGAGGCGGCCCGCCGGCTCCAGCCGCTCCTCGGGGAGGAGTCCGTGGTCGTCTCGCTCCAGAACGGAATCTGCGAACCGGCCCTGGCCGAGATCCTGGGCCGCGGGAGGGTCATCGGCTGTGTCGTGGGCTGGGGGGCGACGATGCACGCCCCGGGCGAACTGGAGATGACTTCGACCGGGGAATTCGTCATCGGCAACATCGACGGGAAGCCCGATCCCCGCCTTGCCTCCCTGCAGGGGATCATGAACGCGGTCCTGCCGACCCGTATCTCGGAGTGCATCCTCTCGGAGCTCTACAGCAAGCTGATTGTGAACGCCTGCATCACTTCCCTCGGGGCCCTCTGCGGTCTCACCATGGGGGAGATGCTCGCCTCGAAACAGGCCAGAAGCCTTTTCATCGCCGTCATGAGGGAGGCGATCGACGTCGCGGAGGCATCGAATCTCAGCGTCGCCCCCTACGGCGGGAAACTCGATTACTACCGGTTCCTGGGACCGGGCGGGTTCATCGGCGACCTCCGGAGGCATCTGGTTATCCGGGCGATCGGCTTCAAGTACCGCCGCCTCACCTCCTCGAGCCTCCAGTCCCTCCAGCGCGGACAGAAGACGGAGATCGACTGGCTCAATGGATACATCTGCGACGAGGGCCGCCGACTGGGCGTCGCGACGCCGATCAACGACCGGATCGTCGAGATGATCCACGAGATCGAAGCGGGAAAGCGCCGGATCGCTGTGGAAAACTTCCAGGACGGCGCCCTGAACCTCTGAGGCAGGTGCCTCGGAGAGGCACGGAAATCGTCGAGCGGGCCGGATTCAAGTTGCCGCATTGGACTGACGATACCCATCAATAGAAGGGACCGCTGGAGTTGCCGGTTCACAGGACGCATTCATCGACCATTCACCGGGGGGGCATCATGGAAAAAGGGCTTCTGGCATCGGACAATTCCAAGACGGAACTCTCGTCCCAGTTCTGGACCATGGCGGAGCGGTTCGTCCAGTTCTTCTACCGGGAGGCGGGGTTCCGCACCATCGTTTGCAACGGACAGGGGATCATCACCGTGGCCCACGACAAGACCCGGATCGGCAACACGCACGCCGGCGCGGTGGCGATCCTCAACGGCGAGGTCAATGAGTACAGCGTGACGGCCGAAGAGGCGGCCAAGAATCCCAACGTGAAGGAGGGGTTCAACACCCCGATCTACATCGACGGCCGACGCGTGGGGACCTTCGGCCTCGCTGCGGAACTGCGCATCGCCAAGCCCGTGGCTCGGCTGGGGGCGATCATCCTCGCCTCGTGGATCAAGCAGCTCCGCCAACAGGAGCTCCTCCAGAATACGGCGCGGGAGGTCTCCGCCAAGTTCCAGGTCCTGGGCGAGAAGATCGCCACCGCCGGCAAAACCTTCCAGGACGTGAATGAGCACATGCAGCAGACGTCGAAGTATGCGGCCCAAAAGGTGGACAACACCGACGACATCCTCAAGACCGTCCACCAGATCGCCCAGCAGACCCAGATTCTCAGCATCAACGGCTCGGTCGAGGCGGCCCGGGCCGGGGAATACGGGCGCCCCTTCGCCGTCGTCGTGGACGAAATGGCCCGCCTGGCCGAAAATTCCCGCAGTGCCACGGTCCGCATCCAGGAAAGCATCGAGGAAATCCGCACGGCCATCGCCAACGTCCACGAGGCCATCGAGCACTCCTCGCAGCTCTTCCAGTCGAACCTCGAAACGATCCAGGCGATCACGCCGATGGTCGAGCTCCTGAAGAACGCCATCAACCAGTTGGAGGCCTCTTTCAAGGACACCATGACCTGAAGCATCAAGCTGGTTGTCTCAAGTTGGGCCTGAAAATGGGCACCATGGAACGCCATTTGAAGATTTTCTGTTGACAAACTCGACGGAAAGGTCTAAAGAAGTAAAAGTTAAGGCATTATCGGTATCTTGAGGGAAGCAACTTGAACCGGAAATCGAACACCGTAGCGTTGATCGGAGGCATAATTATCGGGCCCACATAGGGGCCTGATCGGGGGATAGTCTTAACACCACACAGTCGAATCGACGAAATCCGTTATCAGGCACAAGCCGGTAACGGATTTTTTATTTTGGAGAAGGGGGTATTATGGCAACACAAGAGGTTTACCTTTACGACACGACCCTCCGGGACGGCACACAGGGAGAAAAGATCAATTTTTCCGCGGAGGAGAAACTGAGGATCGCCCGGCGGCTGGACGAGATGGGGTTTCACTACATCGAGGGGGGATGGCCCGGTTCCAACCCCAAGGACGCCCGCTTTTTCGAGATGGCCAAGGCCCACAAATTCCGGAACGCCCGTCTGACGGCCTTCGGGAGCACCCGCAAGGCAGGAAAGCGGCCCGACGCATGCCGGAACATCAAGGCCCTTCTCCGGGCAGAAACCCCGGCGGTCGCCATCTTCGGCAAGAGCTGGGATCTGCATGTCACCGAGATCCTCGGGATCACCCTGGAGGAAAACCTGGAGATGATCTTCGACTCCGTCGCCTACCTCAAGAAGAAGGGCAAGGAGGTGATCTTCGACGCCGAGCACTTCTTCGACGGCTACCTCCGGAATCCCGCCTACGCCGTAAAGACCGTCAGGACGGCCCTGAAGGCCGGGGCGGACCGAATCGTCCTGTGCGACACGAACGGCGGCACGATGCCCCACGACATCGAAGCGGCGGTGCTGAAGGTGGCCGCGACCGTCCCCCCCGGGAAGCTCGGGATCCACGCCCACAACGACTGCGGTCTGGCCGTGGCCAACACCCTGGCCGCGGTTCGTGCCGGGGTCGCCATGGTCCAGGGAACGGTCAACGGCTACGGGGAGCGGTGCGGGAACGCCGACCTGACCTCCGTCATCGGGAACCTCCAGCTCAAGATGAACCGGCGCTGCCTGACGGACAAGGCCCTCCGCCAGCTCTCGAACCTCTCCCATTTCGTCGGCGAGGTGGCCAACGTCCGGCCCCTCCCCTTCCGCCCCTTTGTCGGCGGGAGCGCCTTCGCCCACAAGGGCGGCATCCACGTAAGCGCCGTCTCCAAGAGGCCGGAAGCCTACGAGCACATCCGGCCGGAGCTCGTGGGCAACCACCAGCGGGTCCTCGTCTCGGACCTTGCGGGGAAGAGCAGCATCGCCTTCAAGGCCCGGGAGTTCGGGATCGACCTGGGGGGAGACCGGGACGCCCTGAGCAAGAAGATCGTCCGGGAGATCAAACGGCTCGAGGACCAGGGGTTCCAGTTCGACGCGGCAGACGGATCGCTCGAACTCCTCATGAGGAAGATCACCGGAGTCTTCGCGGAGCCTTTCACGCTCCAGTGCTTCAACGTCTCGAACGGAAAGACCGGCAACCACGCCTCGGTCTGCCTGGCCACGATCAAGATCTCCGTCGGCGACGAAGTGGAACTCACCGCCGCCGAGGGGAACGGCCCGGTGAACGCCCTGGACCACGCCCTCCGGAAGGCCCTGATGAAGTTCTACCCGCAGATCGCCGAGATGCACCTGGTGGACTTCAAGGTCCGTATCGTCGAGGGGAGTGAGGGGACGGCAGCCAAGGTCAAGGTCCTCCTCGACTCCAGCGACGGACAGGAGATGTGGAGCACGATCGGCGTCTCCGAGAACGTCATCGAGGCGAGCTGGCAGGCCCTGGTGGACAGCATCCAGTACAAGCTCAGCCGGGACCGGGTCAACAGGAACGGACACCCGGAAACGGCGGGGTAGCTCAGGCCATGGACCGGCCGAAGGCGTCCGCATCGAGGATCGCCGCCTTCAGCAGATCCGCGGTCAGTTCAAAGGGCTCGTACCGGATGAAGAAGACCCCCAGGGCGCTCTGGACGATCGCGTCCAGGTCGGCCCGCCGCCGGGCCGGGTCAAAGCCAATCTGGCCCAGGTGCAGCGGCAGCCCCACGGACTTGAAGAACCGGGCGGCCTGCGCGGCCTCCTCCGTCCGCTTTTCCATGACCAGTTGCGCCAAGACGCCGATGGCGACCAACTCCCCGTGCAGGCAGTTTTTGTGCAGGTCCTCGCAGACCGTGAGCCCCTGCGCCACGCCGTGCGCCCCGGCCAGCCCCCCGCTCTCGAATCCGATCCCGCTCAGAAGGATGTTCGCCTCCGCGATCCGGCCGAGGGCCTCCCCCCTTCGCCGGCCTTTGATCTCCTCCAGCGCCGCAACGCCGTACTCGATGAGGACATCGCGGCACTGCCGGGCGATGGCCAGGGCCGCCATCGTCGGCCGGCCGCCGCGCGCGGTGCGGGCCGCCGGATTTTCCATGCAGCAGCGGGCCTCGTAGAAGGTGGAGAAGGCATCTCCCATACCCGCCACGAGGTAGCGGGGCGGGGCCTCGGCGATGATCTCCAGATCGGCCAGGACCAGAAGGGGGTTGG
>CAYOGU010000215.1:0-6542 GCA_964403345.1 uncultured Syntrophus sp.
TTCCCCCGGGGGACCGTCCGGTTCGGCTTCGGCCTCTTCAACACCCCGGACCAGATCGACCGAGCCATCGAGGCCCTCCGTTCGCTCGTGCGGAACAGATAGGGCCATTCAGCGGGAGGTTCCCGGAAGCCGGAATCTCTGTGCAGGAAGAGAAAGCATGACCGGGGCGAAGTTGCGCATCCCTCAGGGCGACCAGCGTTCCTTCTTGCGGTAGGCCATCCCCTCGAACTGCGAAACCAGGTCCCCCATCCCGTCGATGATCTGGATCGTGTACGAGGCGATCTTGGGGCCGCAGAAGACCTCCCGGGCCTCGGCTTTGAGGAATTCACCCTGAGCCGCCTTCAGGTAGGCGATTGAACAGTGGATCGCCACGGCCGTCCGGCCGCGGGAATTGACCGCCGCGGCAAAAGCTAGGTCGGCCAGGGTGAAGATCACCCCGCCGTGGATCATGCCCAGGCCGTTCCGGTGATGCTCGCGCAACGCCAGGCGGGCCGTGGCCCGGCCCCCGCCCGCTTCGACCAGCTCGATTCCGACAAAATTGGCAAAGAGGTCCTTCCGAAAAAAGGCCTTGAGCGCCTCAGGGGTTATCTCGTCATCCAAATGAGTGTCTCCTTTCCGATCCTGCATCGATGCGCCCTGCCACAGGGCATCCCTCGGGTTGTTCCCGCGCTCTCCCGGGCGGAGGCCCCAGGAATCCAGAATGCACCGGGCCTACGGTATCCGTCTCCCGGCAGAACCCCACGTCCGGTTTAGGGGGCCACGTTGTAGGCCAAGGGGTCGAAGGACGATCCAGCCGGGAAGACGCGGGCGCCCAACTCACGGTCCAGCATGAAGAGCCCTTCCTTGCTGTTGCCGATCATCTCCATCTGGCGGCAGATCTTGTCCGTGTTGTTCTCCTCCTCGATCTGCTCGTTCACGAACCAGTTGAGCAGAGGCTCGGCCGTGTAGTCGTTCTCCTTGCGGGCGATCTTGAGCAGGTCATGGATCTTCCCCGTGATGAACTGCTCGTGGGCATAGGCGTCCTTCCATGGCTCCAGGGGGTCCTTCCAGTTCGTCTTGAGCTGTTTGAGGTTCTGCAACACCACGGAAGCCCCCCGATTGGTCAGGTGGTCGAAGAACTTCATCGCGTGGATCGTCTCCTCATGGACCTGAACACGCATCCAGTGGGCCATCCCATCGAGGTTCTGGGAGTGGAAGTAACCCACCATGGACAGATAGATATAGGCGGATTCCAGTTCGTGTTTAATCTGATCGTTGATGGCGTCGTACATTTTTTTGCTGATCATCCCTGTTCTCCTTTCGTCATTGGATAGGGGGTAGGCGGTCAAACCCCTCCAAGCAATTTAGTCCCCCCCGTGGGTCCTGTCAATGATGCCCCCGCAAAGGGGATGGGGATCGGAAGGCTGAAGGGGGAAGGGACCTGAAAGCGCCTGATGACTCAAGATCGGTCCAGGGCCTCTCGCACCCTCCGGGCCATGTCCGTCGATGAAAAGGGTTTCTGGAGAAACGAGATCCCCTCGTCCAGGACGCCGCGATGAGCGATCACATCGGCCGTGTAACCGGACATGAAGACACACCGCAGGGTGGGTCGAAGAAGACGCAGCCGCTCCATCAGTTCGCGCCCGTTCATTTCCGGCATCACCACATCGGTCAGCAACAGATGGATCTCATCGGGGTATTTTTCGGCCAAGGACAGGGCTTCCTCCGGTGTCCGCGCCGCCATCACCCGGTAGCCCATCCCTTCCAGTCTCACCCGGAAGATCTCCAGAAGCTCCTCCTCATCCTCCACCACCAGGATGGTTTCGGTCCCTGTCAAAGGCCCCGTCGTGGCTTCCTCTGTCAACACATCCCCCGGTTCGGACAGATGTCGGGGGATATAGATCTTGAAAGTGGTTCCCTGCCCCGGTTCGCTGAACACATCGATGAAGCCGTTGTTCTGTTTCACGATCCCGTAAACGGTCGCGAGCCCCAACCCGGTACCCTTCCCCTGTTCTTTCGTGGTAAAGAAGGGGTCGAACAGGTTTTCCATGATCCCCGGATCCATCCCGCAACCCGTATCGGTGACGGCCAGGAGCACATATTCCCCAGGCGCAACCCCTTCGAACTTCTGGCAGTAGACCTCGTCAAACACCGCATTGTCCGTCTCCAGGGTGATGGTCCCCACCCCGTCGATGGCATCGCGGCTGTTGACCACGAGGTTCGCCAGGATCTGGTTGATCTGCGTGGCGTCCATCCGGACGGGCCAGAGATCGTTCCCGGGGATCCAGCAGAGCTTGATGTCCTCCCCGATGAGCCTTTGGAGCATCCGGATCATCCCCTGGACGGTTTCGTTCAGATCCAGGACCTTCGGGCTGATCGTCTGTTTCCGTGCAAAGGCCAGCAGTTGCCGGACGATGTCCGCCGAGCGATGGCTTGCATTGAGGATCTCCTGAAGGCCATGGTGAACCGGCCCTGCGGGATCGACCCGCAAAGAGGCCAATTCCGCCTGGCCGATGATGACCCCGAGCATGTTGTTGAAATCGTGTGCCACTCCCCCGGCAAGCCGTCCCAGCGACTCCATCTTCTGGGCCTGCAGGAGCTGCATTTGGAGTTTTTCCCTTTCCTCCTCGGCCCGTCTGCGATCGGTCACGTCCCAGACCATCGAGATCATCAATTGCCGGTCCGGAAGCGGGATGTTGGCGGCCGAGATGAACCGGGTTCCCTCGCCCTTGCGGGTAATCGGGATATCCGTCCAGGCCATGCGCGCCGGATCGCCGGTGGCGCAATCGTCCAGCACTTTCTTTTTGATCTTCTCCCTGAATTCGGGGTCTTCATAGACGGCGTCCCAGAAGGCATCCGGACCGGTGAGTTTCTCCCTGGTCGTCCGATAGATCCGGAGGAAATTGTCATTCATATATTGGAACCTCACGGCGGGATCGACCGTATTGACGGCGATCCCGATGGGCAGGCTCTCCAGGACCGCGTGGATGAAGGCCTCACTCTCGCGCAGGGCTTCCTCCGCATGTTTGCGCTCGGTGATGTCCTGGACGATCGACCGGATGCCCGTGATGCGGCCCTCCCGGTCCCGGACGATCATGTCGTCAATCAGGGTTTCAACCGTGGTCCCATCCTTCCGCCGGTAGGTGCGATCCACGCCCTTGTTCGGAGGCAGCTCGCCGGCCAGCTTCGCCTTGACCCTTTTTTCGGTATCCTCTTCGTCCACGAAGCGCCATACGGGCTGCCCCAGCATCTCCTCGGCCGCATAACCCAGCATCTCCAGTTCCCTTCTGTTGATCCTCACGATGCGGCCCTCGGCATCCAGTTCATGGTAGCCGACAGGGGCCTCGTCATAGAGGCTGCGGAACCTTTCCTCGCTGTAACGGAGCTTCTCCTCGGCCCGTTTGCGCTCGGTGATATCCTCGAAGATCGTGGCGAAGTGTCCCCTGGCCGGGGAGAAGACGGAGATCAGAAGGTGCTTCCCCAGGGGAGCAAAGGTCGTCTCAAAAGTCGTAGGTTCCCCCGTCATGGCGACCCGGGCGTAAACGTCGAGATAGGGCGCTTCTCTCGTCCCGTAGAGATCGGAGCCCCGCCGTCCGACGGCCCTTTCCCGCGGGATGCCGATGATGCTCTCAAAGGCCGGGTTCACATCAAGAAGGGTGTAATCGACCGGACGGCCCTCCCCGTCGAAACAGATCTCGTGAAGGGCCATTCCCTCGTTCATCGACAGGAAGAGAGAACGAAACCGCTCTTCGCTCTCCCTGAGACCCTTCTCGGCGGCCCGGCGTTTCACCTCCGCCCGGACGATTCCCCAGGACCGCATGGCGAGATAGGAGAAGACGAGGCTTCCGGCCAGGAGGATAGCCAGAACGACGAGCAACCTGTTCCGGAATCCCGTCAGGGAGGCGACGATCTCCTCTTCCGATGTGGCCACGACGATCGACCAGAAGCTGTCGGCAATCTTTGCGGGGAGATAGACGGCATGTTTCTGGACGACCTCGGACTCCCGCCCCCGAATCCGGTTGAAAAGGTAGGTCGTGGCCCCCTGGTTCCCCTTCACCATCTCGTTGGCCATGGCGAGGATCTCCGGGAAATCCCGGCAATTCTCGAAGACCGATTTCCCCGTATGCCCGGGAACCGGGCAGTAGAGTTCGGTCCCGGCCCTGTCCACCATCCAGGCATAGCCCGTCTCGCCGATGACGATATTTTCCAGAAACCTCTTTGAGATGTCCTTAAAATCCAGCAGGACCCCGAGGCTCCCCCGATATGCACCCGCCTCGAAGACCGGGACGTGGAGGGCCACGACCTTGAACCCCTGGACAGCGGTGAAGACGCCGCTCAACACGGGCCGGTGCGTCTGCATGATCTTCCGAATGTGGTCCTGACGGGAGATGTCGACGCCAATGACCTTCGGATCGTAGGGAAAGGTGTAGAGGATCCGGCCGCGCTGGTCGACCCGCGTGATCCCCTTGACCCCTTGCTCATGGGTCCAGAGAATGAACGCCATCTGTCTCTTCCCCGGATCGTTGAGGCGGATGATGGAATCCCTCCGGGCGGTGCTCTCAAGGAGGGTGATCCAGTGATCGAAGAGCCCCTCGATCCCCTTTGCCGCCTGCTTGGCGTGGATCATCTGCCGGGCATTGAGGTCGGCAATGGCCGTCTCCTTGGCGTTCTGGTAGAAGATATGGAAGAGCAGCAGGCAGACGGCAATCCAGACAAACAGGGCGAGAAACCGGTATACATTTCTCAAGGAAGGCCCTCCAAGAAAAACTCCCCAGCAGCGGAGAAGGTGTGCGGATCGGAATGGGGATCGGTCAATAATAATGAAATAATACCACAATCCAAGGGCTGAGTAAACGATGGGGCTGTCGCCCCTTCGCCCTTTACAGGGGCCCCCATCTGACCTAGAATATTCCGGAATAGAGGAACCAGGACATCGTCGGTCCCGGGAATCTGGAAAATCGGCCAGGACCGAAGGAACGATATGGAGAAGATCAGGATCGGCATCAGCGCCTGCCTGCTCGGGCAGAACGTCCGCTACGACGGCGGCCACCGTCACGATCGATATCTCACCGACACGCTCGGCCGCTGGTTCGAATGGGTCCCCGTCTGCCCTGAGGTGGAATGCGGTCTGGGGGTCCCCCGCGAGGCGATGCGCCTCGTCGGCGATCCCGAAAATCCCCGGCTGGTCACGATCCGGTCCAAGATCGACCTCACAGACCGGATGCAGGACTGGGCTGCCGGACGGCTGGAGGGCCTGGCCCAAGAGGGGCTCTGCGGCTTCATCTTCAAGAGCCGCTCACCCAGTTCCGGAATGGCGGCAGTCAAGGTTTACGGCGCGTCCGGACCGGCCGTGAAAAGGGGGGTGGGAATCTTCGCGGGGGCCTTCATGAGGCGTTTTCCCCTCATCCCCTGCGAGGAGGAGGGACGCATGAACGACCCGATCCTCCGGGAGAATTTCATCGAGAGGATCTTCGTCTACGGGCGGTGGCGAGAAATGGAGAGGCGGGGCACGGCCGTGAAGGATCTGATCGCCTTTCACAGGGATCACAAACTTCTGATCCTCTCCCACAGTCCGAAACATGCGGCGGCCCTGGGCCGCCTCCTGGCCGATCCCGACCGGAGCGACCTCGGGAGGCTCAAGGAGGCCTACTTCGGCCTTCTCATGGACGGGCTCCGGCTGACCGCCACGGTCCGCAAGCAGACCAATGTCCTCCAGCACATGGCAGGCTATTTCAAGAAGCGGCTGACCGCAGACGAGAAAAGGGAACTGGGCGAGGTGATCGGTAACTACCACCGGGGGCTTGTCCCCCTGGTCGTCCCGATCACGTTGATCGGCCACTACGTCCGCCTCTATGACGAGCCCTATCTGAAAGGGCAGGTCTATCTGACCCCCCACCCGCTGGAGCTGATGCTCCGAAACCACCCCTAGGAATACCGAAGGGCCGTCGCCAGCCGCATCCCCGGGGTCGCCGTCATGCCGGGGCTAGCCATCCCCTCTTTTTTCCTGATCGGTGTTGATCGCCCGGACCGGATAGGGGATCACGATCCCCTCCCGGGCGTAGCGCGTATGGATCCTCTTGATAAACTCATGTTTGATGCGGTATTGCTCCTGGAAGGACCTGGCCCTGAGGACCGCCGTGAAGTCGATGCTGGAATCCCCGAATTGGTGGTAGCGGACCACGGGGGTGAAAGAGGGGACGCCCCCCGGCACCTCCCGCATCACCTCTGCGGCGACCTCGCAGGTCACCCGTTCGACCTTTTCCAGGTCGCTGCCGTAATGGACACCCAGATCAACCAAGACGGCCATCTCCTTCTCCTGGAGGGTGTAGTTCGTCACGATCAGCTCCGTCAGTTTGGCGTTGGGAATGAGGACGAGGTTGCCCTGCAGGGTCTTAATCTGCGTGGTCCGCCAGCTGATGTCGCTCAC
This sequence comes from uncultured Syntrophus sp., assembly GCA_964403345.1. Taxonomy (GTDB): domain Bacteria; phylum Desulfobacterota; class Syntrophia; order Syntrophales; family UBA5619; genus JAKAFS01. Next base: position 6,407 of record CAYOGU010000215.1, read on the forward strand.
ATGTCCTTCTTGGCCCGATTCCAGTCTCAGATAATCCCCTACCCGGATCTGCCGGTTCACAATGATGTGAAAGCCGTCGAAGAAGTTCGAGATGGTGTCCGTGAGCGCCAGGGCAACGGCGAGCCCGCCCACGCCG
>CAYOGU010000216.1:0-6523 GCA_964403345.1 uncultured Syntrophus sp.
CCCGGGAGCTCTACCACCTGGCCCGGGTCCGGGCGGACCGCCATGCCCAGTGGGACATTCGCAGAACCGCACAACAGATGGTGGCCGAAGGGAAAAAGGCCATGCCGCTCACGCTGGTCCTCGCTGCGGGAAAGGACGGTTTCGACGCCCTCCGCGAAGAGGCCTTTGCCGAATAAGCGCAACCGGCTATGTTCGACTTTGCCGCAGACATCTTTCGGGCCGTCCTCACCGGGGCCATCTTCATCACCCTGAGGACGATGCGGGGAAAGGGATCGCCTCGCCTCCGGAAGGCCTGGATCTATTTCACCATCGGCTTCGGCCTCCTCTTTTTGGGCGGCCTTGTGGGCCTTGCCAACAATTTTCCCTTCCTGAGCCGCTATCTCGTCTACCGCAAACAGGGCTACGGGGACATCCTGGAACAGGGCATCGGTTATCTCCTGGGCCTGCTCTTCCTCGGGATCGGCGTCTGGAGCTGGATCCCCGCGATCCTCGCCCTCAGGGCCGAGGAGATCGAGCTGCGCAATTCCCAGGATGAACTCAAAGAGCGGATCGCCGAGCTCACCGAGGAACGGAACAAGCTCAAGGCCATCGTTGAATGCGAGCTGGCCTACGCCGAAAAGGAAAAAAACGGAGACGGAGAGGAGAAGCGATGAACCGAGACGAAGCGGAAGCCCTGCTCAAGAAACACGTCAAGAACGAGCGGATGCTGGACCACAGCTATGCCTCCGAAGCGGTCCTCAGGGCCCTGGCCGGGCGTCTGGGCCAGGATGAGGAACTCTGGGGGCTGGCGGGACTCCTCCACGACATCGACATCGAGGCGGTCGGCGGCGATCTGACCCGCCACGGCCTCGAGGCGGAGCGGATCCTGAGGGAGGCGGGACTGGACGACCCCATCGTCGAGGCCGTCAAGCGGCACAACGAGAAGGCCTGCGGGCTGAAGCGCTGCACCGATCTGCAATTCGCCCTCGCCGCCGGGGAGACGATCACGGGGATGATCGTGGCGACGGCCCTGGTCTATCCGGACAAGAAGATCGCCAGCGTCCAGGTCAAATCGATCACCAAAAGGATGAAGGAGAAGGCCTTCGCGGCCTCGGTGAACCGGGACACGATCCGGGAATGCGAGCAGATCGGAATTCCCCTCGACGAGTTCGTGGCCATCGCCCTCGGGGCGATGCGGGGAATCGCCGGCCGTCTGGGCCTCTAATCGCCCTCAGCGGATGCGGCGCTTCACGCCCTGGATGAGGGCCGTGCAGAACTGGCTGGCATCGGCGACGATCGCCACATCGGCCATCTTCATCATCGTCGCGTTCGGGTTCTTGTTGATGGCGATGACGAACTTGGCGCCGTTGCAAGCCGCTGTGTGCTGAATCGCCCCGCTGATCCCGAAGGAGAAGAGGATCTGCGGACGGATCTGCTTGCCCGCCTGGCCGACCAGGGTTTCGTGGTCCGCCCAGTCGGCGTAGACGATGGGCCGCGTGGCCCCCACCTCGCCGTTGAGAAGCTCGGCAAGTTCGAAGAGCTTCGCGAATTTCTTCTTGCTCCCCATGCCACGGCCGCCGCAGACCACCACCTTGGCGTCCTCCAGTTTCGTCACCCGCTGGGGGCGCCGCTCCGACCGGACCAGGCGGACCCGGTCCTCCGGCAGATCCTTCGGCAGCGGCACACGGATCACCTCGCCCTTGCGGCTGGAATCGTGCGGGATCTCCGGGAATGTCCCGGGGCGGACGGTGGCCATCTGGGGCCGGCGTTCGGGCGTCACGATCTGGGCCACGATGTTTCCGCCGAAGGAGGGGGCCGTCTGGACCAGAAGCCCTTCCTCGTTGATCTCCAGGCCAATGCAGTCGGCGGTCAGGCCCGTCTTGAGGCGCTGGGCCACACGCGGGGCGAATTCCCGTCCGAAGGTCGTGGCACCGATGAGGATGATCTCGGGTTTTTCCCGTTTCGCCAACCGCTCCATCAAGAGCGCGTAGGTTTCCATGCTGTAGGCGGCCAGCCGCGGATGGTCGGTCAGGTAAACTTTATCGGCGCCGTGGGCGATGGACTCTCCCACCACGCCGCAAAAGGTGGGGTTTTGGGAAAGGGCATCGTCCACCCATTCCTCCGACCAGTAGCCGAAGAGGACGGCACATACCTCCGCGTCGATCTTCCCCGCCAGATCCCTCGCCCTGGCGAGGAGCTGGAGCGTCACGCGATTCTGAAAGTAGTTCCGGTAATCCCCGAAGACCCAGATGGCCCGTTTCTTCTTAGCGCTCATGATTTCTTTTTGTCCGATTTGAGATCCTTGCCGATGGTCGCGCCGATCTTGTCGTCGAACCGCTCGAAGAGCTGCTCCACGATCCGCTTGGGCGTCCCGGTCAGGACGATGTTCTTCTTGTCGGAGGTCGGCGAATAGACATTGAGGATCCGGGTGGCCGATCCCTTGACGCCGATCCGTTCCGGATCGACGCCGAGCGCCTTCGCATCGAGGGTCTCGATCGCGGCGACGGTGAAGGCCTCCTGAAGCCCCCCCAGCGGCACGTGCCGCGGGGCATGGACACCGGTCGTCACGGTGATCAGGCCCGGGAGGTCCATCTCCAGGGTCTCGAGGAAGTTGTCGGCCAAGCGCTGCATCCGGACCGTGCGCCCGGTCAACTCGATCTCGTCCACATAGGCGACTCCCGGGATATCGAGCGCCTCGGCCAGTTGTGGGCCAACCTGGGCGGTCTCGCTGTCGCTTGTGGAGAAACCGCACAGGATGAGGTCGAAATCCGGACAGACCTTCTCGACGGCCCGGGCGAGGGTATAGGAGGTGGCCAAGGTGTCGGCGCCGGCCAGACGCCGGTCGCAGAGCAGGACCCCGCGGTCCGCCCCGAGGGCGATCGCCTCCCGGAGGACCTCTTCGGCCATCGGCGGGCCCATCGTCATGGCGACGATCTCCCCCCCCTCGGACTCCCGGATCCGAACGGCCGCATCAAGGGCCGCACGGCAGGCCGGGTTGATCATCCCCTCGGCCAGGTCCCGCTTCAGGGTGCCCGTCTTCGGGTCCCAGGGGAGTTCCGAGACCATCGGCACCTGTTTGATGCAAACCACCATCTTGAGCATGGTCTATGTCCTCTGGGCGAGCACCGCCCGCGCGATGACCATGCGCTGGACCTCGCTCGTCCCCTCGTAGATTTCCGTCACCTTCGCATCCCTGAAGTAGCGTTCCACGTCGTATTCCTTGCTGTAGCCGTACCCCCCGTGGATCTGGACGGCCAGGTTGGTCACGCGGCTCGCCGTGGCGCTGCAGTAGAGCTTGGCCATCGCCGCCTCGGCGCTGAAGGGCTTCCCCGCGTCCTTCAGGGCGCAGGCCCGGTAGAGGAGCAGGCGCGACGCATCGATCTCCGTGGCCATGTCGGCCAGGTAGTTCTGGATGGTCTGGAACGAGGCTATGGGCTTCTTGAACTGCTGCCGCTCCTTGGAATAACGCACCGAATCTTCGAAGGCCGCCTGCGCCAGCCCCAGGGCCTGGGCTGCGACGCCGAGGCGTCCCGTGTCGAGGGTGACCAGGCCGATCCGGATCCCGTCGCCGATCCGGCCCAGGAGGTTCCCCCCCGGCACGCGGCACTCTTCGAGGAAAAGCGATGACACGGGGTTCGCCCGCATCCCGCAGAGGTCCTCGATCTCGCCGACGGTGAAACCGGGGGTGTCCCGCTCCACGATGAAGACCCCCGCGCTTTTCTGGGGATTCTGGGGATCGGTGACGGCGAAGATGAGGGCCGTCCCGCAGACCCCGCCGTTGGTCACGAAGATCTTCGTGCCGTTGATCACGAAGTCCTTGCCTTCCTTCAAGGCGATCGTCTCCACCCCGCCCGCATCGGAACCGGCATTGGCCTCGGTCAGGCAGAAGGCACCGATCCGGTCGCCCCGCGCCATCTCCGGAAGGAAACGGCTCTTTTGCTCCTCGGTGCCGAAGCGAACGATCGGATAGACCCCCACGCTGTTGTGCACCGTGAGCAGGAGCCCCACCGCAGCGCTCACGCGCGAGATCTCCTCGATGGTGATCGCATAGCTGATCGAGTCCATCTCCGCGCCGCCGTATGCCTTTGGACACTGGAGACCGAAGAAGTGCAGGGGCTGCATCTTCTCGACGACCTCCCAGGGAAAGCGGGCGTTGCGGTCGATGTCGTGGGCGATGGGGCCCAGTTCCGCCTCGGCGAACATCCGCACCGCCTTGCGGACAACCTTGTGTTTCATGCAGGGGTTAAAATCCACTTCCGTACACTCCAAACTCTTTGCGACCCGCCGGACCGGAATGGGGCGGAAAGATACCCCAAAAGTCCAGGAAAATCAAGTCATGCTGCTTTGCCGCCGTCCATGAATTCAGGCCGGACCCCCTCGCGCAGGAAATACCGGCCTCCTTCCAGCTGCCGGACCACATCGTGCTGAACGAGCTGTTGGAGCGCCCGGGGCCGATAATCCTTCAGGCCGAGGCGGAAGAGGGAGGACTGGCTGTAGGGGAGCGTCACCGCCGAAGCGGGATCGAAGGCCCCCTTCTGGGTCAGGTCGCGGATGATGAACTGGCAGGCCCGCTTCACCTTCCAGGCGGCGAAACGAAGCGCCAGGAAAAAGGCGCAGATGGTCACCAGGACCAGCAACAGGGTTTTGGCGGTTTCCGACATGCGGCAGACTCCTCCCTTCTTTGTTCAGAACCGGCCCGGGGAACCCGGTTCCCGTCAGCCGCCGGCCAGCATCTTCTTCAGCAGATCGTTGATCATCTGGGGATTGGCCTTCCCCTGGGTCGCCTTCATGACCTGGCCGACGAAGAATCCGAAAACCTTCTCCTTGCCCGAACGGTACTGGGCGACCTGTTCGGGATTCTTGGCGATGACCCCGGCAATCACCTGGGTCAGGGCGCCCTCGTCGGTGATCTGGACGAGCCCCTTCTCTTTGATGATCAACTCGGGGGTTTTCCCGGTACGGTACATCTCTTCAACGACGTCTTTGGCCATCTTCCCGCTGATCGTTCCGGCCTGGATCAGCTTGATCATGTCCGCCAGGGCGGCCGGCCGGATCGGGCATGCCCGGATGTCCCCCTTCTCTTCGTTCAAAAGCCTCAGGACGTCTCCCATCACCCAGTTTCCGGCGATCTTCGGTTGCCCGGAGAGGCGGACAACCTCCTCGTAATAGTCCGCCAGGGCCCGGCTTGCGGTGAGGACGCCCGCATCGTAGGGAGGGATCTGGTAATCCCGGATGAACCGTTCGCGCTTGGCCAGGGGGAGTTCCGGAAGATCCCGGCGGACCGCCTCGATCCAGGCCTCGTCGATCTGGATGGGAACCAGGTCGGGATCGGGGAAGTAACGGTAATCGTGGGCCTCCTCCTTGCTGCGCATGGGGTGGCTCGCCCCCGCCGTGTCGTCCCAGAGGCGCGTTTCCTGGACCACCTCGCCGCCCCCCTCAAGGACGTACTGCTGGCGCTTGATCTCGTACTCCAGGGCGCGCTGGACATTCCTGAAGGAATTCATGTTCTTGAGCTCCGTCCGCGTCCCGAAGGCCTCGCTCCCCTTGGGGCGGAGCGAGACGTTCGCATCGCAGCGGAAACTCCCCTCCTCCATGTTTCCATCACAGATCTCCAGATAGACCAGGGTCTCGTGGAGCCTCCGGAGGTAGGAGGCCGCCTCTTCGGCGCTGCGGATGTCGGGCTCGCTGACGATCTCGATCAGGGGGACGCCGGTCCGGTTCAGATCCACGTAGCTGGTCGGGTTGTGCTCGTCGTGCAGGAGCTTCCCCGCGTCCTCCTCCATGTGGATCCGGGTGATCCCGATCCTCTTCTTGCCGCCGTTGGTCTCCACCTCGATCCAGCCGTGCTCGGCGGGCGGATGGGCGTACTGGGAGATCTGGTATCCCTTGGGGAGGTCGGGGTAGAAGTAGTTCTTCCTGGCGAAGCTGCATTCGGGGTTGATCCGGCAGTTCGTCGCCAGGGCCATCTTCATCATGAACTCCACGACCTTCCGGTTGAGGACCGGCAGGACCCCAGGCATCCCCAGACAGATGGGACAGGTGTGGGTGTTGGGGGCCGCCCCAAACTTGGCGGAGCAGCCGCAGAATATCTTGGCCTCCGTGAGGAGCTGGGCGTGGACCTCCAGCCCGATGACCGGTTCGAATTCCATTATAGCTTGGGTCTCCTTCTCTCGATCTTGGCTTGTCTCTCGTATGCCGAGGCGCACTGGATCAGGCGCCCCTCCTGAAAATGGCCCGCCAGGAACTGGACCCCGACGGGAAGCCCGGCCCGGGTGTAGCCGCAGGGGACGGAGATCCCGGGAATCCCGGCGAGGTTCGTCGAGATCGTAAAGATGTCCGAGAGGTACATCTGGATGGGGTCGTCCGTCTTCTCGCCGATCCGGAAGGCCGGCGTGGGGGTCGTGGGCGTCAGGAGGACGTCGCATTTCTTGAACGCCTCGTCGAAGTCCCCTTTGATCAGGGCCCGGACCTGCGAGGCCTTCTTGTAGTAGGCGTCGTAGTAACCCGAGGAGAGGGCGTAAGTCCCGATCATGATCCTCCGCTT
>CAYOGU010000217.1:0-6496 GCA_964403345.1 uncultured Syntrophus sp.
GCCTTTCCGTCCCGCTGGTCAGGGCCTTCCGGAGGTTCTCCAGTTCGCCGTTGACGGCGATCCTGAGGGCCTGAAAGGTCCTCGTCGCCGGATGGATCTTCTGTCGGGAGGCGGATCGGGGCATGGCCTTGAGGACCACCGCGGCCAGATCGGTCGTCGTCCGGATCAGGTTCGAGGACCTCTCTGCCGCGATGGCCCTGGCGATCCTCCCGGCCATCCGTTCCTCGCCATACTGGCGCAGGATCCTCTCGATCTCCCCCTCGGGAAGGGTCTGGATGAGGTCGAAGGCGCTGGGTCCGCGACTCTGGTCCATCCGCATGTCCAGAGGGCCCCCCAGGGCGAAACTGAAGCCCCGGGAAGCGGTGTCGAGCTGGTGAGAGGAGACCCCCAGATCCAGGAGAATCCCATCTACTTTCGAGATATTGAGACCGGCCAGCATCTCTTCCATGTCGGCGAAATTTCCTCTCACCAGGATCTTTCTTTCCCCGAAGGGCTCGAGACGCTTACGGGCCGCTTCCAGGGCGTCGGCGTCGGCATCGATACCGATCAGGCAACCGTCCGGGGCCGTGCTCTCCAGGATCGCCTCGGCGTGCCCCGCCCCGCCCAAGGTTCCGTCCACCCAGATTCCCCCCTTCCGGCAGCCAAGGGATGCGACGACCTCTTCAAGCATCACCGGCTTGTGGAAGGGTTCCATTCTCTCCTCTTGCGGCCTATATCCCCAGATCCGCCATGTAATCGGTGAAGCTGGCCAGGTTGTCGCCGCTGGCCTTCATCTCCGCCTCGAACCGATCCTTGCTCCAGATCTCGATCACCTTGATCATGCCGGCCAGGACGATTTCCTTCTCCAGCATGGCGTATTCCCTGAGATTGGGAGGGATGAGGATCCGTCCCTGGCTGTCGAGGGTGCAGTCAACGGCGCCGGACATGAAGAACCGCTGGAAGGCGCGCACCTCCTTGCGCAGGAGGGACTGGTGGGAGACCTTTTCCTCGATCACGCGCCACTCGTCGTAGGGGAAGACCATCAGGTAACCGTCCCAGTTGGTGATAACCAGACGGTTGTCGTACTTCTCGGCGAACACTTCGCGGAGACGCGAGGGGAAGATAACCCTCCCCTTGTCATCGATGGTGTGGTGATACTGCCCCCGGAAGACCGACATTATTGGCTCATCCCTCCACAACGATCCACTTTGCTCCACTTTGGTGAAAAGATAGAAGAGGATTCTGGCTTTGTCAAGGATTTTTTTTAGTTTTTTTGTCTACCCGACAGGTATTTGGAGACAGCCCGGTTGTGCTGGGCGAGATTGGCGGAAAACTGGTGGGATCCGTCATTTTTTGCTACGAAATACAAGTAGTTGACATGGGCGGGATAGAGAGCGGCCTTCAAGGAGTCAAGGCCGGGGTTGGCGATCGGCCCGGGGGGCAGGCCGTTGATCCGGTAGGTGTTGTGGGGGGTTTCCTTTTGAAGGTGGGATCGCAGGACGGCCCTGGCGGGCTTCCCCTCCTGTTCGAGGTAGTAGACCGCCGTCGGGTCGCTCTGCAGCCTCATTCCCTTGGCCAAGCGGTTGTGAAAGACGGCCGAGATGAGGGGCTTCTCCTCGCTGTTGCCCGACTCCTTGCCGATGATGGAGGCCATGGTCACCCATTCGTTGAGGGTCAGACCCATCTCCTTGGCCCTCTGGATCATCTGGGGGGTAACCGTCTTCCAGAACTGTTTCACAAGGATCCGGATGACCTCTCGAGTGGTCATGGAACGATCCAACTGATAGGTCTCCGGGAAGAGGTATCCCTCGATGTGGTCGGCCTCAATCCCGAGGGAGGCCAGGAATTCCCGGTCGGTGGCCAGAGCCAGGAATTCCTTCTCGTTGACGAGCTTGAGGGCGGCCAGCCTCCTGGACACCTCGGCCGCCGAGAGGTCCTCGGGCAGGGTCACCAGGTAGAATTTGATCTCTCCCCTGACCAGCTTGTCGATGATCTGGGAGGGCGAAAGGTTTCCTGGAATCTCGTACTCTCCCGCCCGGATCTGGCGGGTCGCTCCCTTCCCAAGGGCAAGGAGCCAGAAGAAGGGACGGTTGGCGACGAGCCCGGCCTCGTTCATGATCTCGGTGATCCGGAAGAATCCGGTCCCCTTGGGGATGTCCACGATCCTCGGAGGGGCGCCGGGATCGACGGGCAGGGCGGCGAAGCAGTAGAAAGCCAGGCCGACCCCCAGGAAAACCAGAAGAACCAGGAGGGCTGCCATGCTTCGGTGGCCCGCGGCCCGATTTTGAAGCCCTTTCAGGGTTCTCAGGAGGGGTTCCAGCGGCCCTTTCAAGGCATGCTTCCCCCCTCTCCGCGCCGATCCGCGTCGAGGTAGCCCTGGAGGATCATCGAAGCGGCGACACGGTCAACGGATTGCCGGATCTTCTCCCGGCGCAGGCCGCCCTGGCGGAGAAGTTCTTCCGCTTCCTTCGTGGACAGGGTTTCGTCCCAGCGGATGACGGGAAGCGAGAACATGGACTCCATGCGCTTGGCGAACCGGTCGATCTTCTCGCACTGGATCCCTTTGCTGCCGTCGAGCCGCAGCGGATAGCCGATGACGATCCTCTCGACGCCGTGTCGTCGCACCAACTCGCCGATCGCCGCCAGATCCGCCTCGCGGTTCTTCCTGACGATGGTCGTGACCCCCTGGGCCGTCATCCCGAGCTCGTCGCAGAGAGCGACGCCGATCCTCCGGCTTCCGTAATCGAGTCCCAGTACCCTCAAGCCTTTCCTCTCACGCAATCATGCAAAGCCCCTGGGGACCCTCCCCATTCGGGCGGCTATCCCTTTTCCCATGAAACGCTCCTGCTGTCAACCTGCCGAGTCCGCAGGCGTTGTCTCAGATTCGACGATTTGGGATGGAAGCCCGGAATAAGACCCAAACTGAGACCTGAAGCGGATTTCCCTTCATGCGGTCCGCATTCCCTGGCTGGGGGAGGGGCGCTCGCGGGTCTTTCCGATCGGCATGTCGATATGCGTCATCAGGGGGAAATGATCAGAGGGGTAGCGGCGTTTCTGCCGGAATTGAATGATCGTTGCATCCCGGACACGGACAGAGGGGGGGACGAAGATGTAGTCCAGACGGAAGCGGAACAGGAATCTTCGGAACCCGTGAAAGGTCACGACGTTGCGGTGTTGAGGATGGCGGACCCTGAAGGCGTCCGTCAGGGGGGAGGGGTTGACCGTCCTGCCCATGGCCCGTGTCTTCAGAGGGATCTTCCCCTTGAGGAACTCGATGGGCGCACTTTTCTCCCTGGCGTTGAAATCGCCGGTCAGGACGAAGGGATCCGGGAATCTGCGCGCCTGGATCCGCTGGGTCAGGAGGATCACGCTTTTCTTTCTGGAGCCCGGGGAGATGTGGTCCAGATGGGTGTTGTAAAAGTAGAATGCCCGTCCGGACTCCCTGTCGATCAGGCGGGCCCAGGTGCAGATCCTCGGCAGGAGGTTTCTCCAGCTTTTCGATCCCGGCTGGTCCGGGGTGTCCGAGAGCCAGAAGGTCTCCGCCTCGTCCAGGGTGAACCGCCGGGTGTCGTAGAAAATGGCGTTGTGCAGCCCCTTTCTGCCGCCTAGACTGCCAACGCCGATCTCCTCGTATCCGGGTAGCATGGCGCTGATGTCGTCGAGCTGAAAATCCATCGCTTCCTGGAGACCCAGTAGGTCCGGTCGATGGTCCTCCAGGACCTCCTGTACCAGGTGGCGGCGGAACGTCCAGTGGTTCCGCCCATCCCGGGCCGTCCCCCGCCGGATATTGAAGCTCATGATTCTCAAGCTCAAGCGGTCGGAGGGAATGTGGCCGATCCCCTCCGACGGGGCCTTGGGGCCTTTCCCCTGCCTCTTATATCCCCAAGGCGCCAGGATCCGGCGCCCGATGCGACGGAGGGGGTGTTCGGCGAATCCGCGTTCTTTCATGGGTCCTTGCTGTCCTTGTCCAGCGATGCATGGCCGGTCTTCCCTTCCGATCCTGCCCGCCGGGAGCCTGCCACCCGGTTAAGATAAGCATGATCGGCGAAATGGCAAGGCCTGGCCTTCCCCCGCGGAAGGTCGGGTATTTCCCCAAGCGCCCAACGAAGCCCCTCCTCAGGCCCGAATTGAGTCCTTGCCATGGGAGTTGCTCGGCTCCCCTTTTTACTGTTGTGAAAAGCCTGTGACTCTGTTATTTTCCGGCCATGAAGCATATCGTGATGGGAACTGCCGGCCATGTGGATCATGGCAAGACGTCGCTGATCAAACTCCTCACCGGCGTGGATACGGATCGTCTCAAGGAGGAGAAGGAGCGGGGGATCACCATCGAACTCGGTTTCGCCTCCCTGGCCCTTTCCGGCGGCCGGACGGTGGGCATCGTTGATGTTCCTGGTCATGAGCGGTTCGTCCGAAACATGGTGGCGGGCGCCGCCGGCATCGACCTGGTCGTGATGGTCATCGCCGCCGACGAGGGGGTCATGCCCCAGACGCGGGAACACCTCCAGATCTGCACCCTCCTGGGGATCCGCCAGGGCTTCGTGGCTCTGACGAAGATCGACATGGTGGACCCGGAGTGGTTGACCCTGGTCCAGGAGGAGATCCAGGGGTTTCTCCAGGGGACCTTTCTGGAGGGGGCGCCGATCGTCCCGATCTCGTCGCTGAAGGGGACAGGCCTTCCGGAGCTCGTCGCCACAATTGAAAAGGTGGCCGATGCGGTGGAAGACCAGACAGATATCGGCCTCTTCCGCCTGCCCGTGGACCGGGTCTTCACGATGAAAGGGTTCGGGACGGTCGTCACGGGGACCCTGATCTCCGGGAAAGTGTCGGTGGGCGAGGAGATTGAGGTCTTTCCGGTCGGGATCCGGGCCAGGGTCCGGGGGATCCAGGTCCATAACCGGAATGTCGAGAGCGCCGAAGCGGGACAGCGGACGGCCATCAACCTCCAGGGGGTCGATCGGGCCCTGATCGATCGGGGTCATCTCCTGGCCGGACCGGACAGTCTTGTGGCCTCGGGGCGCATCGATGTCCGCTACCGGCACCTGCCAGGCCCCGGACGGAAGCTGAAGAACCGGACCCTCGTGAGGTTTCACACGGGCACGAGCGAGATCATGGCCCGGCTGATTCTCCTGGACCGGGACGAACTGGAGCCGGGCGCCGAGGCGGACGCCCAGTTTGTCTTGGAGGCCCCGCTGGCTGCGGTGGCCGGGGACCGGTTCGTGGTCAGGAGCTATTCTCCGGTGACGACGATCGGGGGCGGCGTGATCATCGACCCCATGCCGGCAAAGCACAAACGGTCGACGGCCGGGGTCCTGGAGGAGTTCCGGCTTCTGGCCGACGGCTCCGAAGCCGAACGGGTGGCTGTTGTGATGGCCAGAGCCGGGATCGGCGGGATCACGGAGCCCCGCCTGACCCCTCGGACGGGGATCCGCCGGCCGGCACTCCGGAAGCTCTTGGAGGGGATGTTCGCCGCGAAGGAGGCCATCCTGGTCGATCGCGAGGAAACGAGGGCCCTGAGCGGGACGGTTTACGAGAGCTTGCTCGGGAAGATCGTCGCGGAGATCAAGGGGTACCATGAACGGTTTCCCCTGAAGGAGGGCTTGTCCCGGGAAGAGCTCCGGACGACGATCGGAATGACGGACGGCACGGGCCAGAAGATCTTTGCCATGGCCCTGAGGGACCTGGAGAAACGTGGCGGGATCGTCGCGGAGAAGGAAAACATCCGGCTGGCCGGGCACCGGGTTCAGCTAGGAGGGGAGATGGGGGATCTGCGCGAACGGATTTCCTCCCTCTACCTGGGGGGCGGGCTCGCGCCGCCGACGGTACGGGAGGTCCTGGAACGATTCGCCGACCGCAAGAAGGAGGTCGCCAGCCTCATGGAGGTGATGATCCGGGAGGGAGGCCTTGTCCGGATCAGCGAGGACCTGAACTTTCATCGGGATGCCCTGGCGAGACTCCGGGAGGATTACCGCCAGCTCCTCATCCGGGAAGGGCAGGCGACGCCGGCGAGCTTCAGGGAGCTCACGGGGCTGTCGCGGAAGTTCATCATTCCGCTCATGGAATACTTCGACATGTCCAAGCTGACCATGCGGCAGGGCGATCGCCGGATCCTCCGGGAGAGGCTGGAGCGATGAACAGGGACAGCCGGGGTAGCGAAACCCTCAGGGTCCTGTCCTACGATGGGGAGAGGGTGGTCGAAGACGACGAGAGGATCATCCGGGAGATCCCTCTGGAGGTCCATCTCAACGGGCGCCGGGTGATTACCATCGCCTGCACCGGCATGCACGTGGAGGAGCTGGCGGTGGGTTTCCTCGCTTCGGAGGGGGTCCTCCGCAGCCGGGCGGACCTGTCGGCCCTGGAGGTGTCCGACGACGGCCGGGAGGTCCGGATCCGGACCTCCGAAGTTGAGGGCCGTCCCGAACCTCCCGTAGCGCCGGGAAGGACGGTGGCCTCCAGCGGCGCCCGCGGCATGGGACTGGCGCCCGAGGCCGAGTCCGTCGAGGCGGTTCCGGCCGGGGTC
>CAYOGU010000218.1:0-6481 GCA_964403345.1 uncultured Syntrophus sp.
CCCCCCGATCTCGACAGTCTCTTCGATGAAGTCCCTCGTTGTTCCGGGGACAGGGGTGACGATGGCCCGTCGCTGGCCAAGCAGGCGGTTCAGGAGACTCGATTTACCCACGTTCGGCCGGCCAGCGATTACGACGCCGATCCCCTCCCGAAGGATCCTCCCCCGGCGGTAACTGGCGGCAAGGGTGCGGATGTCGTCGATGAGGGCATCAAGGGGGGCCGTCGCGCTGTCGAGGGACTCCATGCCGTCTTCGGCGGTGAAGTCGATTGCTGCCTCAATGCCGGCCAGAAGCTCGATGACCCTTCCCCTCAGAGCGTCGATCCGGCTGGAGAGTCTTCCCGCCAGCCCGCCGACGGCGGCCCGCAGACCCTCCCGCGTCCGGGCGTTGATGAGGTCGAGGACGGCCTCGGCCTGCGCCAGGTCGATGCGATCGTTGAGGAAGGCGCGTTTCGTGAATTCGCCGCGCTCGGCGGGCCTCGCCCCCAGCCGGAGGACCTCTTCGATGACCGCCCGGAGGACATAGGGCCCTCCGTGACAGTGCAGCTCGACCGTGTCCTCGCCGGTGAAGGAATGGGGGGCTTTCAGGAGGGTGACGAGAACCTCGTCCAGGACCTCGCCCGACCGCGGGGAGACGATCTGGCCGTGGTGGAGATGGTGGGAAACGAGACCCTCCATGGGGTGTGAAGGCCTGAAGAGGCGGAGGACAATCCCCTCCGCCTCCTGACCGCTGATGCGGATCACCCCGATTCCCCCGACGCCGGGCGGCGTCGCGATGGCCGCGATGGTGTCCCTGAGGCTCATGGGATCAGGGCCTCCCCCTGTGACTTTCCGTCAGGTGTCGGCTCCTTCCGCGCCCCTGCGGGCCGGGAGGATCACGATCTTGCGGTATTCCCCCTCGCCGCGGCTCTTGGTCGTGAGGGTCTGGTCGTTCTGCATGGCCAGATGGATGACGCGGCGATCATGGGCGTTCATGTGGCCGACCGTTACGGGCTTCTTGGTCTTCTTGACCTTCTCCGCGAGCCGCATTGCCAGGGCGACCAGGGATTCCTCCCGCCTTTTGCGGTAGTCCTCCGTGTCGATGACGATCATCTTGTGGCCGTTGGCCGAGTGGTGGACCGCCTTGTTGATGATGTACTGGATGGCGTCGAGGTTCTGCCCTCGCTTCCCGATGAGCAGGCCGCTTCCGTCTCCCTGGATGTTCAGGATGATTGCCTCCTCGGTCTCCTCCATGCTCACGGGAGATGTGATCTGCATTCTTTCCAGGAGCCCCTCGAGGAGCCGTTTGGCCTTCTCGGAGGACCGCCCGCCGTCCGCCTCGACGGAAGGCTTGACCGGTACCGCCGGGCGCACCTCCTCCGGAGTCGTCCGTTGGTGCACCCGATTTCCCTCGGGCCTCGGCGGGGCGGGAGGTGCCACGGTCCTTTCCGCTGCCGGCCGGAGTTTCGCCTCCGGTTGCACGTCGGAGGAGGCTTCGAGCGTCATGTCGAAGCTCAGGAGGCTTGCCCGGATCAGGGCCTTCTTGGCCCCCATCCCGAGAAATCCGGAAGAGCCCTCGGAGACGATCTCGATGTTGAGCTTCTCCCGGGGGACTCCGAACACGCTACAGGCGTTCTGTATAGCGTCATCGATTGATTTGCCTTCGATTTCCTTTGATTCCATTGATACGACACCTCTTGTCTCGGTCAAAATCAGGACGGCCGCCGGTTGATATACACCTGCTGACCGATGCTGATGATGTTGTTGAAAAGCCAGTAGATCACCAGACCCGACGGGAAGTTGAGGAACATGAAGGTAAAGATGATCGGCATGAGGAGCATGATCTTTGCCTGCATGGGATCGGCACTGGTTGGCGTCATCTTCTGCTGGACGAACATCGTCGCGCCCATGATGATCGGCGTGATGTAGTAGGGATCCTTGGCGGAGAGGTCCTGAATCCACCAGAAGAAGGGGGAGTGACGCAGTTCGATCGCATAAAGCAGGGCTTTGTAGAGACCGAAGAAGACGGGAATCTGCACGAGCATCGGCAGGCACCCGCCCAGGGGGTTCACCTTGTGGGTCTTGTAGAGGGCCATCGATTCTTGGCTGAGGCGGGCCTTGTCGTCCTTGTACTTTTCCCGCAGGGCGGCCATCTTCGGCTGGAGTTTCTGCATCTCCTTCATGGACTGGTAACTCTTGTTGCCCAGAGGCCAGAAGATGATCTTGATCAGGATCGTCAAGATGATGATCGCGATCCCGTAGTTGTGGACGTATTCGTTAAGGAACTTCAGGACGACCAGGAGCGGCATGGCCAGCCATTTGAGCCAGTCGCCGAAGTCGATCGCGTTTTCCAGACCGATGTTCAGCGCCTTGAGCACGCTGTAGTCCTTCGGTCCCAGGTAGAGACTGTAGTTGAAGACGCCCGGCTGACCCGGGGGGATCGTTTGTTTGGGACCCTTCAGGCCGACTCCGACGAGGTTGCTGGCGTCTTTGGACTGGACGAAGCTCGTGAGCGACGGGTTCTGCGGGATCATCGCGGCGATGAAGTACTTGCTCTCGAAACCGCCCCAGGAGACGTCGGGTCCGAGGACCTTGTGCGCCTCGAGCTTGGCGACCTCGGGACGGTCGATCGTCTTGGCGATATAGGAGACAGGGCCGTCGTGGCCGTAACTGTCCACAGGCGCGTTGGGATCGACGTACTGATACCAGGTGATGCCGCCGTTCTGGCTGAGCGGGGCGGCCGTGAGGTTGTGGACCCTGACCTCCAGCTCGAAGTTGAACCGGCCCGGGTGGAAGGTGAAGATCTTGTCAATCCGGGCCTCGCCAGGGTAGGTCTGGGTGAAGGTCAGTTTTCGGGGCTCGGTACCCCGGGTCATGTCCAGAGAGGTGCTGTCTGCCTCAAAGAAGCCGTCCATCGGCACGTTGAGGGACGAATCGGGGAAATAGACGGACAGCGGACGCGGCATCCCCTGCGCAACGTGGACGAGCTCAACGAGCTTGGAGCGGTCTGCGGGCTTGGCCTTTCCCTTGCCGATGAGGCGGTAGAAGATGTCGACCAGGTCTTCGTCGTTTTCCAGGGCCGTCTGATACTGCTTGAGCTGGAAGGATTTCAGGGCAGCGCCCCGGGTGGTGAAGACTGCCCGGTAGAGGGAGGTTTCCACCACGATGTCCCGCTCGGTCTGGGCCGACGCCTTGGCGGCCACCATCCGCCCGGATGTCGCCGTTTGAATCGTGGCCGGTGCTGCTGCCGGTGCCGCCGGCGCTGCGGCGGGGGGCGTTTGGGCCGTCTGCTGGGCCGGAGGGGCGGACTGGCCGGAGGGCGCCGCCTGTTGCGTCGGTGCGGGTTGCTTGACCGGCTGCGGAGCGAAGAAGTTCTGGTAGACGAACAGGACCGCAATCGACAGGACTATGGCTAGAAGGGTTCTCTTGTCCATTTAGGACCTCCAGATGACACGCATATTTTTACTTCACCGGATCGTATCCGCCGGGGTGAAAGGGGTGACAGCGAAGCAGACGCAACAGGCCCAGGAAGGATCCCTTGATGGGACCGTGACGCCGGACAGCGGTGATCGCATACTCGGAGCAACTCGGATAGAAACGGCAGCAGGGGAGCAAAAAGGGGGAAATGCAAAGCTGGTAGGCGCGGATGAACGCCACGATCACTTTCCCCATGATGGACTTGAAGAGGGTTTCAGGCATCGGCTCTGTCGATCAGGCGGCTCTCCAGCTCTCGGCAAACGTCGCGGTAAGCCAGCGGTAGTATCCCCTTTTTGGCTATGATCACAATGTCCTGAGAGGCTGGAAGCCTGGATTTGTTCAATCTGAAAAATTCGCGCAAGAGGCGTTTGATCCTGTTTCTTTCTGCTGCGTTTCCCGCCTTTTTGCCGACCGTCATCCCCAGCCGTCTGATTCCCGCCCGATTCCGGCAGGTGATAATGGTGAAGCGGGCCGTGTGGCGGCGGACCCCCTGGTCGTATATCCTCAAGTAGTCTTGTCTTTTCCGGATGCGCTCGCCTTTGCCAAAGGTGTGGGGTCCCATGCCTGCCACCTCCCCCTTGCCGGGGCTGCCCGAGAGGCCCTTGGCCCGCCTCGCCGGGGCAGGGGCCTATACAGTCAGCCTCTTGCGCCCCTTTGCCCTTCTGCGGCTCAGGACGGCCCGGCCGCCTTTGGTGGCCATTCGGACGAGGAATCCGTGGGTCCGCTTCATCTTCGTATTGCTGAACGTCGTCAATGTCTTTTTCATCGTCTGGTCCCCGGTTGAAATTAATAAGTCTTTCTATAAACCATACCGGCGATTGTTTGTCAAGGCAATAATCGCAGGCGGCCCCCTCCTGAAAGGGGGCTCCGAATCGTTTTTAGTCCTTGAAACGACAGGGGTCTGCCACCATCTCCCGGAAGCGGTCCCGGATCCGGGAGGTGACCGCGCCGGGCCTTCCCGTCCCGATCGTCCTTCCGTCGATCCGGATCACGGGCATGATTTCGGCCCCGGTCCCGGTCATGAAACACTCGTCGGCCGTGTAGAGGTCGTAAGGGGTCAGGGCCTTCGCGTGCGCCTCCATGGAAAAACCTGCGGCGATTTCCAGCACCGTCTGCATCGTGATCCCCTCGAGAGCGCCGTGAATCGGCGACGGGGTACAGAGGGGTCCGTTCCGCACGATGAAGAGGTTATCTCCGGTGCATTCGGCGACATATCCTTCGCGGTTGAGCATGACCGCCTCGAGGCACCCAGCCTGGTGGGCCTCGAGTTTGGCCAGGATGTTGTTGAGGTAGTTCAAGGACTTGATGCGCACATCAAAGCAGTCGGACGGGATGCGCCGGGTGGATGCGGTGATGATCCCGATCCCCTGTTCGTAGCATGCCCTTGGGTAAAGCTCGATGTCCCCGACGATGATGATGACTGTCGGCGTCGCGCAGGAACCAGGATCGATGCCCAACGCCCCCTTCCCCCGGGTTACGATCAGGCGGATATATCCCTCCTCTCGGCCGTTTTCCCGCACTGCATCGAGGACAGCCTCCCTCATCCGGACCGGGCTCAGCGGGATTTCCAGGAGGATCGCCTGGGCGCTCCGGTAGAGCCGCTGCAGGTGCGCGCCGAGGCGGAAGACCTTTCCGCAGTAAATCCGAAGCCCTTCGAAGACGCCGTCCCCGTAGAGCAGGCCATGGTCGAACACCGACACGGTCGCTTCGTTCTGATCGTAATATCTGCCGTTGATGTAGATCTTCATCGCCTTACCGGTCCTGGAAGATGTTCCTGAGTTTTTCGTATCGGTTTCCATAGGATTCCTTTAGCTGTCTGTCGAAACGGTTGACAATCTTCATAATGTAAACGTCGTGCTTGATGTAGTCCTCGGCCATCATGACGAACCCGCTGTTCTGGCTCCAGGCCCCCTCGACCCGCTGCTCTGCCGAGATGGTTCCCATGAGGACCTCCTTCGAATCCACGACGATGACGACGCCCCTTCCCCCCTTTTCCTGATAGAGGGTGTCCTCGATAGGGTGCCGGTACGTCTGTCCGAGGGACAATTCCGGGGGGCCGAAATGAACGACCACGACCTTCACGTTCCTCCCCTGGGCCTCCCGGACGACGTCTTCCAGAAGGGCCAGTTCCTCCTTCCACAGGGACAGGAGCACCGAGACGTCGGCAGCCTCGATCATGCGCCTGGCCTTGTCGATCAGGTAGTCGTATTCGCCGATATTCCATATCTGCGACCGTTCCCTCCGTCCCCTGGCGGCGGCCAGCTCACTGCGTAGATTCCCGATGATCCTGGCCGTGCGGCTCTGATAGCTGTCGAGAAACTCGTCGGGTTCGACGGGGGCATACCGCTTGGTTTTCCCGTCGTCAATGGGGGTGATGATGCCCTTTGTGGCGAGTTTCTTGAGGACTTCGTAGATCTTGGACGTGGGGACGCCCGAGGCCTTTGCCGCTTCGTAGGCGGAGGCAGGACTCTGGCTGAGCAGCGAGAGATATGCCTTCGCTTCGTATTCCGTAAATCCAAGCGCCAGAAGTCCCGTGAGTCCTTCTTTCATGGGTCCTCCTATATTAACTACCATAGTAGTTATTATAGCTCGAAACAGTGGCCTGGTCAAGAAAAAAGTGCGGGGACGGGCGGGCTTTTTTGACAGGCTGGCCGATTGCCTGTATGATAATGTCCATGATCGATCGTCGGGAAGCCAGAGAGGGGTCCGGATCGCCGGAAGCGGGAGCGATGTTTGCGCAGATCGTCTGCGTGGACGATACGAGGCTGACCCCGGAGGGGATCGGCGCCCTCCGGCGCTTTTCCAGGGAGGAACCCCGCTGCTACGGGAATATCCCCGCGTCGGAGGAGGAGACCCTTGCTCGGATCGGGGATGCCGACTGTCTCCTGGTCAGTTGGAAGACGCCGATTACCGGCCGGATCCTGCGCGCTTCGAGGGGATTGAGATATGTGGGGATGTGCTGCAGCCTCTACGATCCAGCCTCGGCCAACGTCGATATCGGAACCGCCGGCGAACTGGGGATCGAAGT
>CAYOGU010000219.1:0-6466 GCA_964403345.1 uncultured Syntrophus sp.
TTTCCCACCTTGGAGGTGAAGACCTGCCGCTCTTCGGGGTCGCTGACGTTGAAGATAATCTCTCCGATCGCAAAGACCCCGATCGCGATGATCACGAAACCGATGCCGTCCGCCAGTTCAAAGAAGCCGAAGGCAAACCGCTTGACGCCGGTATCGACGTCGGAGCCCACCATGCTGAGCAAGAGCCCCAGGAACACCATGGCCAGGGACTTGAGCATGTCGCCCTGAGCCAGGACGGCCGCGGTGACCAACCCCATGAGCATCAGCGAAAAATATTCCGGCGATCCGAACTTCAGGGCAACGTCGGCGACCCATGGGCCGAGCAGCGAGATCAGCACCGTGCAGAGGGTGCCGGCAATGAACGAGCCGATCGCCGCAATCGCCAGCGCCACCCCAGCCCGTCCCTGACGGGCCATCTGATAGCCGTCGATGCAGGTGACGACCGACGACGTCTCGCCTGGGAGGTTGACCAGAATCGATGTCGTCGATCCGCCGTACTGGGCCCCATAGTAAATGCCCGCCAGCATGATCAGGGCTGCGACCGGCGGAACATTGTAGGTGATCGGCAGCAGCATGGCAATGGTCGCCATCGGGCCGATGCCCGGCAAGACGCCGATCAGGGTGCCGACGAGCACGCCGATGAAACAGTAGAGCAGGTTCTGGAGGGAAAGCGCAACACCGAGGCCGAAGAAAAGATTGTGCAGGATGTCCAAGGATGCCCTCCTTGTCAGAATCCCTTGACCAGGGAGTAAGGCAGTTCAAGTCCCCAGATGAAGAGGGCCACTGATGCCACCACCAGGGTCACCGTCAGCACCAGGACCTCCAGGAAACGAAATTCCCTGCCGGATGCCGCCGACAGGAAGACCAGGGCCACGAGTGCCGGGATGAATCCCGCCCATCGCATGAGCAGGCCGAACATGATGAGGGAGAGGGTCAGCAGACCCAAGGTCCGGAGTGACACGTGTCCCTGGATCCTTTCGCCGTTGCGCAGCCCGAGGGCCATGATGCAGACGCCGAATGCGACAAGAATCCCGCCCAGAACGGTCGGAAAGAAACCGGGTCCCATGCGCATCGCGCTTCCGAATCGATAATCCCGGGCGATGAACATGGCGGCAACGCCAAAGCCGGCGAACATCATGCCGGCCCAAAAATCCTTGTTTTTCAGTAAGCGTGAGATCACCAAAGCCCCCTCATGGCCTTTGTTTCGGACAGGGTCCTTCTGCTATTCGGAAGCACGTTTTCACACTGGCGTTGGCCAGGTCCCTCAAGGCATCCCCGGAACAGACCGAACGGCTGCTCCGCCAGGCGATTGCATGTATCGGTGGACGTCAGAATAGCGGTGGCAGGCGCCTTTTTGATGGCGGGACTATAGGACAAGAGTTTTTTGAAAGTCAACACAAAACTTGTTGGTCTGCCGAGGAGTTGGACATCGATTCATAGGCATTGGCTATCACATCATAGGCAATTCATATTTGGTCTAGACTAGCTGAGGGGATTATTTCTCAGCTAGTCTAGACCCTCTCCGAAATATCGGGATGGACCGAATCGCCGCCCACGAGGAACGGTTGAACGGCTTTTTGAGCAAGGCCCTGCTGGATCGCTACGGCGATTCAGGATGGTTCCTGATCCTGGGCCCAAGGAGGCAGCATGCGGGAAGGGATCCTGACCTTCGAGGTGAGAAGACCCAACGCCGTGGGGATCGCTAAAGAGTTGAACGCCAAGGGCAATATCATGATCCGGGACGGTGTCTTCTGCGTCCATTCCTATTTCAACGGCCAGTTCGGCCCGAACTGGACCCACCCCCGTTCACACCATGACCACCGGATGATTTACCGGGTCTCCTTCTATCTCTACAATACGATCAAGGAGTTCGAACTGTTTTTGGAGACACTGGATGCAATTTTCCGGGAGCGAAGCTATCTCTAACACTAACAGGAAGAGGTTCTGAGGCGCAGGATTCCATGGACGAGGCGGTCATCCACCATTATCGCCAATTGTTGAAAGAGGATTTTCCCCATGCCGGCGTGATCGAAGGCCCCTCGATCTTCGTCGAGGTCATCGGCCAGAAGATGATCGATTGCGGCAATACGGACAATTACATGCAGCTCTATCTTCAGGTGGACGGCCTCCGGATCTCGGACATCAGGTATCTCTGCTCCTGCGAGCCGTCGGCCAACGTCGCCGTCGAGATCCTGTGCTCCCTTGTGAAGGGGAAGACCCTGGACGAGGCCGCGGCTCTTCAGGAGGAGGCCTTTTACCAGTTCCTGGGAAGCCGGGGAGACGAAGAGTTGCGTAAGAAGGTCCGGGGGGGCATCCTGGAGCTTATGAACGACAGCATCGCGCGCTATCAGGCACCGCCGGTGCAAAAGGACCCGCCATAGATGCACTGTGGGGGCGCCGATGCTCCCAGCCACCCCGCCGCCCCCTCTCCCTTCATTAGGGCATGATCCAGTCCGGCAGGAGCGTCGTCATCCAGGAGACGTAGGTCGTCAGAATAAGGACGATCAGCATCGCCGGCCAGAGATAGAGCATCGAGCGGGTGCACTTCTCCATCGTGGTCTTCCCCACCGTGCAGCCGACGAAGAGTCCGGCGCCCACCGGCGGGGTGGTAAGGCCGACCGCCATGTTCACCATCAGGACAATCCCGAAGGTCACCGGGTTCATCCCCGCCGCTTGAACCACAGGCAGCAGGACCGGCGTCACGATGACGATCAGCGGCGCCACGTCCATGATCGCCCCCAGAAAGAGAAGCAGGATATTGATCAAAAACAGGATGACGACCGGCTTGTCGCTGATCGACAGGAAGAACTGTGTGACCAGGGTCGGGACATGCAGGAAGGTCATCATCCAGGCGAAGCCGGAGGCGCAGCCGATCAGCAGCATCACGATCGCCGTGGTCTTGACCGAATCGACGAAGATCGGCCAGAGGTCCCGGACCCGCATCTCCCGGTAGACGACCAGGCCCAGGAAGGCGGCGTAGAAGACCGCGACGGCGGAGGCCTCGGTCGCAGTGAAGATCCCGAAGGCGATCCCCCCGACGATGATGACCGCCGCGAAGATGCTCAAAAGCCCGTCCCGGGCGATGACCAGGGATTCCCTGAAGGGCGGCCGTTTCTCCCGGGGGTAGCCCCGCTTGAGGGCCATGAAATAGCAGGTAACGGCCAGGAGCCCCCCCATCAGGAACCCCGGGAGGTAGCCGGCCAGGAAAAGTTTCCCGATGGAGACCCCGCCGGCAACCATGGCGTAGATCACCATGTTGTGGCTCGGGGGGATGATGATCCCCTGGGTGGAGGAGGCGACGGTGAGGGCCGTGGCGAACTCCCGGTCGTAGCCCTTCTGGACCATCATGGGAATCATGATGGGGCCGGTCGAAGAGATGTCGGCCACAGCCGAACCGGAGACCCCCCCGAAGAACATGGAGTCGATGCAGTTGACCATCGCCAGCCCGCCGGGAAAGGGGCCGACGATGATGTAGGCGAAATCGACGATCCGCCGGGCCACGCCCCCCTTGGCCATGATGGCGCCGGCCAGGATGAACAGGGGGATCGCCAGAAGCGGGAAGGACTGCATCCCGGCCCCGACCCTCTGGACGATCATCGCGGGGCCGAGGCCCGTGTAGCTTGCGGTGAGCAGGGCCGAGATCCCCAGGGCGAAGGCGATCGGAACCCCTATGAGGATCAGAACCAGGAACGAACCGAGAAGGAGAGAAGTCTCAATCATGGCACTGACCCCCCTCGCCTGCGTGATAGCGTGCCACACCGCCGACGGCCCTGACGAGGGCAAAGAGGGCCATCAATCCCCCGGCCAGGGGAAGAACCATGTAAGTGTACCCCACCGCCAGAGGCATCGTCGCCAGGGTCCCTCCCATCGTCCTTTGGACCAGGAAGTATCCCTGATCGCACAGAAACAGGGCGAACCCGGCGATCGCCAGGTCCGTCAGAGCCTTGAGCCAAACGCGGAGAGTCCCGGGCAGTCTCGAAATGATCAGTTCCAGACTCATGTGGGACTCCGTCCAGACGCAGCCCGCGGCCCCCAAGAGGCCGACCCACATCAGGGAGATGACGGAAATTTCCTCGATCCAGAAGGGGCTGGAGTTGAGGACATATCGCGAGAAGACCTGCCAGCAGATCAGGGCCGACAGGACGATCATGATGACCGCCGTGAGCGCCGTGATAAACCTCTCGACTCGGTCGAGCCAGTGGAAGACCCGTTCTCCGGACACACCCACCTCCTCGTCGGAAAGCAGGGGTCGCGGGCCCTGGGGCCGCGACCCCATTCAATGGATCGGCTGAATCGCAGCCCCGAGGGCTACTTTTGCTTGACGATCGCGTCGATCAGATCGGCCCCCACGACCTTTTCAAACTCCTTGTAGATCGGCTTGGCAAGGGTCTGAAAATCACCAATGTTATTCACCTCGTTGAAGACCATTCCCTTAGCCTTGAGCTGCCGGACCGCGTCGTCGATGTAATCCGCCCAGACCTTTCTCTGGTAGGGAACAGACTTGGCGGCCGCCTCCAAGATCGCCTGCTGGAGGTTCTTCGGGACCGAGTCGAAGACCTGTTTGCTCATCACCAGGATGTCCGGGATGGAGGTATGGCGGGTGTAGGAGAAATACTTGCAGACCTCCTGCATGTTGAAGGTCAGGACCGTCGGCTCGTTGTTCTCCCAGCCGTCGATCACCTTCTGCTGGAGGGCGACATACACATCCGATTGGCCCATCGGAACCGCCGTGGCGCCGAAGGCATTGATCGTATCGATGAGCGGCTTGCTCTGCATGACCCGGATCTTCTGGCCCTTCAGGTCCGCCGGGACCTTCACCGGCCCGATCCGGCTGGTTACGTTGCGGAACCCCGCGTCGAAGAAGGCCAATCCCTTGAAGCCGCCCTTCTCGAGGTCCTTCATCAGGCGGGCGCCGACGGCCCCATCGAGGACGGCATGCTGATGGGCGTCATTGCGCCAGATGAATGGCAAGCTGACCACCTGGAGGCTCGGGGTGAACTGTCCCAGCGGCGCCGAGGAGACCTTGGTGATTTCGATCGCTCCGACCTTGACCCCTTCGATATAATCCTTTTCCTGACCCAGTTGGCCAGCCGGATAGACCGTGATCTTCACTTCCCCCTTGGTCCTCTCGCCCACCTGGTCGGCAAAGTAGACGAGGGCCTTGTGGACCGGATGGGAATCGGGGAGCACCGAGGCGAGTTTCCAGTTGTACTTGGCCGTCGCCGCAAACCCCGTCACGGAAAAGGCCATGAGAACGGCCGCCACAACCAAAACACAAACAATCCATTGACTCTTTTTCATCTTCCCCCTCCTTTCAGTGTTTCTTTCTCAAACACAAACGGCCGTCGGGCCCGCGACCCGTCCGAGGTGGTGCATTCAGGACGGCCCCGTTGCGTCATGGTTTTCCCCTGCTGGCCTCCCTATCGCGGTCCTGGGGCCGCAGGCGGGGAGAACCCCGCAGGCGGGCATATGGCTTCGATCAGCGCGCCAGCCAGCCTCCGTCCACGGCGATTGTGTAGCCGTTGACGTAGGCGGAGGCCTCCGACGCGAGGAAAACGGCGACTCCCTGGAGGTCGGCTGGCAGACCCCAGCGGCCGGCGGGGATCCTCTGGAGGATCTCCTCGCTCCGTTTGGGATCCTGTCGCAGCGGTGCCGTGTTGTCGGTGGCCATGTATCCCGGGGCGATCGCGTTGACGTTGATCTTGTGTTTGGCCCACTCGTTTGCAAGAAGCCTCGTCACCCCCATCACGGCACTCTTGCTCGCCGTATAGGAGGGAACCCGGATCCCTCCCTGGAAGGACAGCATCGAGGCGACATTGACGATCTTGCCCCCCGTCTCCTGCCGGACGAACTGCCTGGCCGCCGCCTGGGAAAAGAAGAAGACCGTCTTGATGTTGACGTTCATCACATCGTCCCAGTCCTTCTCGGAGAATTCCAGGGCGTCGGCCCGGCGGATGATCCCGGCGTTGTTGACTAGGATATCGATCCGGCCGAACGCCTTGAGGGCCTGGCCGATGATCCCGTCGATCACCCGGATATCCGAGAGGTCCGCCTCCACGCCCAGGAACCGGCGTCCCGCTTTTTCAACCCCCTGTTTCGTCTCGCCCAGGTTGTTCAGGTCGATCCCCACGATATCCGCCCCTGCCTCCGCCAACCCCAGGGCCATCCCCTGCCCGAGGCCTGTCCGGCAACCGGTGACGATCGCCACCTTGCCCGTCAGCTTAAAAGCATCCAAGATCATGATGAAACCTCCCTTTCTCCTGAATCCCCGTTCCTTATCCCATGCCTGCCGCGAACGGTCAGGGCATTCGTCGCGAAAGGATCAAGGCCCGCCCCGGAGGGCTTGTTTTATCGGAGTGCCGCCATGGGGACTTCGTCCATGTCGGTAAAGGTCTGGTTCTCACCGGCCATCCCCCAGATGAAGGTGTAATTGCTGGTCCCCACCCCCGAATGGATCGACCAGCTG
>CAYOGU010000220.1:0-6447 GCA_964403345.1 uncultured Syntrophus sp.
GTGGAGTATGAAAAACAGTATGCAGTCAATGCATGAAATCTCAAACCCCTAACTGTCCACAAAAGCGGGGTAACTCCACGACAAGGGTCACCAGGGCCGCTTCATCGAAGGAGATGCCGTCGGAAAGCCTGTGGACCGTGTTGACATGGTTGACCACGTACTGGGCGAACCCCCCCATGGTCGTAAAGCCATTTGCCCGGTGCCCATTGGCCAAATCGCCGTAATTCAGACAAGCCGTATACTTCCCGAGCAGGCAGTTCCGGCAGCGGCCGCATCCCTTGTGGACCTCCATCGCCACCCGATCACCGGCCGCGAATTCATCAATCGCGCTGCCGACCTGGACAATGGTCCCGGAATACTCATGGCCCAGGATGAACTCCCCAAAGGGGGGCTGCTTGAGCATGCCGCGGCTGATCATCTTGAGGTCCCCGGCGCAGACTCCGCAGGACTCGACCCGGATGAGGACATCATCGGGTCCCGGCACCGGACGGGGCCTCTCCACCACCCGCACGTCGTTGAAGCCGAAGAGCACGGCCGCTTTCATCGTTTCCGGACAATCCATCCCCTGCCTCTTGGAACCCGCATGCGTCCCCCTTGCGTCCCCGTCTTCGAAATACAGACCGGGCGCGGTGCCATACCCAAGGCCTCTCGCCCGGCTGAAACCATCTCTCCCAAACGATCCATCAGAGGCTCTTTTCCGGACCCGCGGGAGCATAGACGATGATGTAGGTGAAGTCTTCCCCGGGGTCGGCCCAGACATAGTGCATGGCGCCCGCAGGGATGAAGACGACGGTGTCTGCCTCAACGCCATACCGCACGCCGTCGATTGAGATACCCCCGCTCCCCGAGAGTCCGAACATGCAATGCTCCTCTTCGTGGCTGTGGCCGGTTCCGGTGACGTTGCAGTTGAGTCCGGCGGTCATGGTGTTGACCAGGAGCGAGAAGTTCTTGGCACCGCATCGGGACTCGTCGATCAGGATTCTCACGGTGGCGGCGCCTCCGTGGGCAATCTTCCCCTCCACCTCGGATACCTTGCAGACCATCGGTTTTCCGGTCATAGGATGGCTCCTCCTTGCACCCATGATGGGGCGATTGTCAAAAGACAAATACCACCGCAGCCAAGACGGTCGTATAGCCGTTGTTCTTCACGATGCTGGACTGGGTCACGTTCCGGGTGCCGACGATCTTGCCGCTGATCCGAAAGATCTCCCGCTTCTCATCCCAGCTCTCATCGACATTGAAGTCGATCCCCAGGGTCGAGGCCAGCATGGCTGCCGCAAGATCCTCTGCATGGTCACCGGCCTGGCGTCCGGTCTGGCCGAAAGCATGGTGCTCACTGATATAGCCGTACGCTCGCTCGTCCGCCGGAACAGCGCAACCGACCGATGCGACCAGGAGCCGCCCGGGCTCATTGGAGCAGCACCGGCTCATGACGCAAAAGGTAATGGCGCCAGGCGGGATTTCCCGAATCGCCGGAGTTTTGGGAATGAAACGGCAACCCGGCGGCAGGATGCTCGACACCTGCACCAGGTTGCATTTCTCAATGCCTGCATCCCGGAGAGCCAACTCAAAGGAGTGCAGCTCTTCCCGGTGCCGGCCTACCCCCTTGGTCATGAACATCCCACGGGGGACAAACCCTCTGTTTGGCCGGATCCCGCCCGTTTCAGTGATCGCAGACATTGCTGCCTGTCTTCAAGACACCGTTGAGATAATCGTTAACCACCTTGGCTGGAACCTCCTGCGACGCCCCCGTGACCACATGAATGCCTTTTCCGAGGAACAGTTCCTGGGCCCGGGAACCCATGCCACCGGCAATGATCACATCGGTCCCCTGGTCCTGAAGCCAAGTCGGAAGGAGACCCGGTTCATGGGGAGGCGGGACCAGCATCGTCGTCTTGACGATGGCCTTCTTGTCCGGATCCACATCGAACAGGGCAAACTGCTCGCAATGGCCGAAGTGCGCACACAACAGCCCTGACGCCGTTGGGACAGCAATCTTCAATGATTTCATACCTTCCTCTTTTTTCGTCGGAGAGACCACCTCGGCCCCGGAATGGCCGAGAGGTTCCTCTTTCTCCTGCAATGCCAGAACGGGATGGATCATCCGGAGAAAGGCATCAGCGGCTTGCGATTCCCTGGCATGATAGACGAACGGCTTCCCCTCATCAGAGGTCCCCACGATTTGAGGGTCCATTGGGATTCGACCAAGGAAGGGGACGCCCATCTGCCGGGCCATAGCCTCACCGCCACCGCTCTTGAAGACTTCGATCATCTTCTGGCAGTGCGGGCAGACCAGACCGCTCATGTTTTCCACCACGCCCAGGATGGGGATGCCAAGTTGACGACAGAAATTGATTGATTTTCTCACATCCTGAAGGGACAGGTCCTGAGGCGTCGTGACGATCACTGCACCGCTGCTGTCCGGGATCAGTTGCGCCACAGACAGAGGCTCGTCGCCAGTTCCTGGGGGAAAATCGACCACCAAATAGTCCAGATCCCCCCATTGGACCTCTGCCAGAAGTTGCTTGATGACACCCATTTTCATCGGCCCCCTCCAGATCACAGCCTCGTCCTTGTCGCCGAGGGCAAATCCCAGGGAAATCACCTTGACCCCGTACAGGCTTTCCAGGGGAAGAATGCCGCCCTCGTTGCCCGCCTTCAGGAGCTCCCCTTTCATGTTCATGAGCATGGGAACGCTGGGTCCATGAAAATCGACATCCAGTAGCCCCGTCTTCCAGCCTTCCATGGCCAGGGCCACAGACAGATTGACGGCAACCGTGCTTTTCCCCACGCCGCCTTTTCCGGAAAGGACCAGAACCTTGTGTTTGATCTTGGAAAGGCGACGGACAAGGGTCTCATCTTCTGTAAAAATCTTGAGTTTCTCATCGGCTTCACGTCCGCCACCGGACTCGCAACCACCCTTTTTTTCACCACAGTTCATCTTTCTCAAATCCTCCACAGTCTCTCGTGATGGGTGATTCTCACCGATCACCGCTGTCGCCCGCAAAGAGCCGGCAGGCGGAATTATTTAACATCAAGCCACAATAACATAATCCATGCCAGAAATGACTTTTCATTAAATAATGCGATTATTCAATGAATGTATACTGATAAGTCGTTCACCCCGATCAGGCGGGGCCGGGATGAGTAGCATAAATGCTACCTTTATTCCCATTTTACATTGCATATAGGCGATGATATCAATCCCAATAATTCGGCAACGGATACCATGAGCCCGGAATACCTACTATGGTTTGGCCCCATGACTGTTTGACCCCGAAATCGGACATGGTCTTTGTCATTCTTTCCGATCCGGAAGTTGCAGATATTCTTGGCAAGATCCTGGTTGTAAGGCAGATGGAAACGCCTGACTTCGCTGAGGCGGCACACCCCATGCTCGCCGGGCGATCCTTTCACCAAAGGCGGCCTACGCATCCACGACCGTCCCCACATTGCAGAAAAAAAACCGATCCCCGAATGCGGCTGCCAAGCGGGATGCCGTCTTCAGTCCCGTGCAGTGGGATACACCTATCCGTTCGATGTCGAACGTCCGAAGGGCATCCAGGCTCTTGTCTCTCTGTTCATCGCTGACCGGCCCCAAATGCGTCCCGCCGATCACGGCATGGAGATGACTCTGGCCCATCTTTTCCACAATGTAACTCAGGGTATTGATGATGCCTGAATGGCAGCACCCCAGGATCACCAGGAGCCCCCTATCCGTTTCGACGATCACCGATTGGTCGTCCGATAGATCATCCTTCACATAGCCCCCCTCGGATTTCACTGCTAGGCTCTCGTCTCCCCGTTCGTAATCCGTCCGGCGAGGGACTTCTCCCGTCAGCCACAATCCCGGCACGATCTGTCGGAATTCCCGGCTGAAACTGAATTCCGTACCCATGCCTTCGAGAAACGCCCGCGCGTAAGGCACGCCGATGTATCGCGGTCTTTTATCTCCAATCTTGTAGCTCTCCTTGAAAAGATCGGGATGGGCAAAAATGTCCACCGCCCCAGTCAAATTGAGGACCGGCGCAATCCCTCCCGTATGATCGAAGTGGTGGTGGCTCATGATGACGCCCCTGACCGTTCTGAGATCGATGCCCAAGACGAGGGCATTGTTGATGATGGTTTTGCCTTGACCGGTATCCAACAGGTAATTCCCATGGTCTGTCTCCATAAAGATGGAAAGACCATGCTCGGCCAACGCACCGGGACGGTGAAAAACGCTGTTCTCGCATAAGATGGTGGCTTTGATCTTCATTAATCATCTCCTCAATGCTTCCCCGTTTGCCTCAGGGAGGGATTAGACGGATTCTCTTGTCATGAAACATATCCGGCATCAGGCCGATGTCCACAATGCTACAGGCCTCGATGGGACGCAGCCCGAGAGCTTCCGCCTCCCGAACCAGATCAGGATCCCCAGAACCTGGATTGAGAAAGAATTGCCGCGGTGACTTGGCCGCAATCGCCCCGAGCATTCTCCGGCCTACGTTCGGTGACACGTACATGGAGACGCGATCGACAGGGGCCGGAACGTCGTCAATCGAGGCATAGCATCTGAGTCCTTCCACTTCGCTCAATCTCGGGTTGACGGGGTAAACGGTCCATCCCTGCTGAATGAATGCCCTGACAGCCTTGTTGCCGTACTTGGTACGGTCAACCGATGCGCCCACAATTGCGATCGTCTTATTCATGATCATCTCAGCCTCATCGCTTTCCAATCCAGCCCCCACCCCTGGGTCCCCGACTTCTCGGTGGAAAGCAATCTTTCGGATCAGAGTTCCGCAATCATCCGCTCCTGTCTCGATGGTCCGCCTCATGTCTTGAAACAATCGTCCGAACGGGTTTCGAACACATTGTCGGCCCGCCCGGTGAACCAACCGATTCTGACATCCATGGCGACAGCAAAACTTGGCACATAGGTTTTGGTGTCAAAAAGGTGCAGATGGTAGGTAAGAAAGATATGGGGAATCCTTCCAGACCTTTCGGCCCCTCCCGCTAGGTCTCTTCGACGATCACCTTGCCGGCGATACCGCTGGCCCCGGGAGTTTGGCTGGGCATGCGCACGCTTACTTTTCACGCGGGAACGGCCAGGCCATGACGCCGCCCTCCATGACCTTCACGTTCTTCCACCCATTCGCTTCCAGGACGAGGGCGGCCTCGTAGCCCCGCAGGGAGATCTTGCAGTAGCAGATGATCTCTTTTTCCTTGTCCGGGGGCATCTCGTGGAGCCGCTTGCGCAAGGCCCCGAGGGGCATGAGCGTCTCGCCGAGTCCCAGGCGCATCTGTTCGAACTCATCGGGCTGCCGTACGTCCAAGAGGAAGGGTTTGTCGCCGCCCTTCACCTTCTCCATCACTTCCCGGCAGGAGATCCCCTTCATCCGTCCCTTCATCTTGTTCTGCAGAATGTGTGCCGCTGCGAGACCGTGGTCGATGGCCAGGGAAAAGGGCGGCGCGTACGGGAGGTCGGCGTTGACGAAATCCTCAACGGTCAGGCGGCCTTGGATCGCCACGGCCCACTGGGCGATCTGCCGGTTTACGTTGCCCGGACCAACGCACTGCGCTCCGAGGATGGACCCTGTCTTCCGGTCCGCAACGAGTTTCGTGACCAAAAGCTTCCCCTCCATAAAGCCGGGTTTGTCGGGGCTGGCGTTGATGACAGTGATGATGTCCCCGTACCCGAGCCTCCTGGCATTGGACTCAGAGAGGCCGGTCGAACCGGCTGCGTACTCGAAGACCTTGCAGATCCCCGTCTGGATCGTCCCAGGGAAAGTGACGCAGTTCCCGGAAGCGGCATTTTCCCCCGCCACCCGCCCCTGCAGGTTGGCCAGGTCGCCTAGGGGGGCCAGCACCTTCTTCCCGGTGATCCGGTTCGTGATCTCCACGCAGTCACCCACGGCATAAATGTCGGGGTCGGAGGTCTGCATGTAGCCGTCGACGAGGATACCGCCCGTCTCTCCGATCTTGAGCCCCGCCTCCCGGGCCAGCTTCGTGTTGGGGACGACCCCGATGGCCACGACCGCCAGCTCGCAGGGGAGTTCCGTCCCATTCTGGAGCTTGACCCCCGTGAGTTTCCCCTTCTCGCCGAGGAATTCCGCGATACCGTTGTCGGTGATGACGTTCGCCCCCTTGGCCTTGACGTGGTTCTCCACGAGTTTCGCCATTTCCCAGTCCAGGAAGGTCAAGAGCTGAGGCAGGAGTTCGATGACCGTGATTTCGATCCCGGCCAACTGGAGAGCCTCGCAGGTTTCGATGCCGATCAGCCCTCCTCCGATGACTACCGCCTTTTTGATGGTCCCCTCGTCGCGGATCTTGCGCAGGAAATCGGCGTCGCGCATGGACTGGAGGGTGGTCACCCCTTCCAGGTCGATGCCCGGAACCGGCGGTTTGCGGGCCCTGGCGCCGGTGGCGATGGCTATGTTAGTTTTAGGCACGAAAAGTATATCGATA
>CAYOGU010000221.1:0-6386 GCA_964403345.1 uncultured Syntrophus sp.
GGCGCAGGCCGTGACGGTGCAGTTGATCGGTCCCTTTGCCCCGAAGCGGATCGAGACGTGGCCGGAGGCCAGGTTCGCCAGGACCGCCGGGACGGTGAAAGGCGGCATCTTCCGGGGGCCGTACTGGAGGATCGACTCCTTCTCTTTCTCGATGGTGGCCAGCCCCCCGATCGCTGAGCCGATGATCACACCGGTCCGTTCCGCCTCTGCCGGCCCGATGGGGAGGTTGGCATCGGCCTTGGCCATTTCGGCGGCGGCCAGGGTGTAGACAATGAAGTCGTCGAGCCTCCTGAGTTCTTTCTTGTTGACGAACTGGAGCGGGTCGAACCCCTTGAGTTCACCGGCGATCCTTGCGTCGAAGGCCGCACAGTCGAACTTCGTCAGAGGTCCGATGCCCGATTTCCCCTGGCGGATTCCCGCCCAGGTCTCTGCGACGGAGTTGCCCAGCGGGGTAACGGCGCCCATGCCTGTGATGACCACCTTGGTTTTCAAAGGTCTTTCCCTCTGCGATTAAGTTGCGCTCCCGGCTATTCGTGCCAGGCGACGTTCCGGGCCTTGAGGTAATCGAGGACGTCCTTGATGGTCCGGAGTTTTTCGAGCTCGTTGTCGGCGATCTGGATGTTGAAGGTCTCCTCCATCTCCATGATCAGCTCGACCAGGTCCAGGGAATCAGCCCCCAGGTCGTCGATGAACGAGGCCTCGGGGACGCACTCCTCCTTTGTGACGTCCAACTGCTCCATAATAACGCTGATGACCTTTTCTTCCAGTGTCATGAAAACTTCCTCCTAGTGAAAATGCCCCTGCCCAGCAGGGGGATGAAATCCTAAAGGTACAGGCCGCCGTTGACCCGGAGGACCTGTCCGGTGATGTAGCCGGCCTCTTCCGAGGCAAGGAAGGCGACGGCCGCCGCGACATCTTCGGGGAGGCCCGGCCGCCCCAGGGGGATCTGCCGGATCAGGGCCTCCCGCTGCGCCTTGGGGAGCGATTCTGTCATGGCCGTCCCGATCCATCCCGGAGAGACAGCGTTGACACAGATGTTGCGCGACCCCAGCTCTCGGGCCAGGGCCTTGGTCAGGCCGATGACGCCTGCCTTGGAGGCGCTGTAGGCGGATTGGCCGGCGTTACCGGCCTCGGCCACGACGGAGGTGATGTTGACGATTCGCCCCCATTCCCGTTTGAGCATCGGCCGTGTCGCGGCCCGGCAGCAGTTGAATACCCCCTTGAGGTTCGTGTCGATCAGGAGGTCCCAGTCTGCTTCCTTCTGCCGAACGATCAGGCCGTCGGCCGTCCGTCCCGCGTTGTTCACGAGGATGTCCAGCCTTCCCCTCTCGGCGACGATCGTCTGGATGGCTTCTTGGGTTTCCTGGAATCCGGCCACGTCGAAACGCAGGAGCTTCCCCTGGCCGCCGGCGGCCAGGATCTCGGCCAGCGTCTCTTGCGCGGCTGCGTCGTCCCTCCGGTAGTTGACGACCGTGAAGATTCCCGCTTGGGCCAGCCTCAAGGCGATCGTCCGTCCGATCCCCCTGGAGCCGCCTGTGACCAGTGCTGTTCTCTGTTCCATGGGATCATCCCTCCGCGAACGCCGCCACGGTCCTGTCCAGCGATTCGCCGTCTTCCACGTTGAGGATGCGCACCTTTCGGTCGATCCGCCGGATCAGGCCGGAGAGGATCCGCTTGGGCCCGAGTTCCACGATCGTCTCGACGCCCATAGCGACCATCATCTCGATCGTCTCCCGCCACCGGACCGGTGAGGTGATCTGCCGGGTGAGGAGGTCCCTGGTCCGGCCGCTGGAATGAAGACTCGAAGGGTCGCAGTTGGGGATGACCGGGACTTCGCAGTCCATTAAGTTGAAGCGGCCCGCTTCCTTCGCGAACCGACGGGCCGCCTCGGTAAGGAGTGGGCAATGGCAGGGGACGCTGACAGCGAGCTTCACCGCCTGGATCCCGTCCCCGTTCTTCGCCGCGGCGATAAGGGCGTCGACGGCCGCGGCGCGTCCCGAAACCACGATTTGGCCGGGGGCGTTATCGATGGAGGGGGCCAGGGCCTGCAGGGTCCCGTCGATCCGGCGGCAGAATTCCTCCGCCTCCTTCCAGGTCAGGCCCATCAGAGCCGCCATGGCCCCTTCCCCCAGGGGCACGGCCTCCTGGTGGAGGAGGGCCCGCTTCCGGACCAGTGCCAGGACGTCGGAAAGATTCAAGGCTCCGGCGGCGTGGAGGGCGGCGTACTCGCCCAGGCTGTGGCCGGCCATGACCAGGGGCTTCGCGGACACCTGCCCTGCAAAGGCCCGCCAGGCAGCCAGATCCGCCGTGAGCACGGCGATCTGCGTGTTGACGGTCTGGTCGAGCCGTTCCTGAGGGGCGTCAAAGCAGAGGGCGGCCACGTCCTCGCCAAGGACCTTCCCGGCCTCGGCGAAGAGCTCCCGGACGCCTCCGTCCCTCCGATGGAGGTCCTGGGCCATGCCGGGGTATTGCGAGCCCTGCCCGGGAAAGACAAGACCGAATGGACCCATGGGTTTTTCCCCGCGATGCGGTTTAGGAGGCCTTTTCGATCGGGACGACTTCCCTGCCTTTGTAGGTGCCGCAGTTGGGGCAGACGTGGTGGGGCAGCTTGGGTTCGTGGCACTGCGGACAGGCCGATGCCAAGACCGGCTTCAGGAAGTCGTGGGCCCTTCTCATGTTCTTTCTCGATTTGGAGTGTCGCTTGATTGGATTCGGCATAGTTGGTTAACCTTCTTTCTGGCTTAATGTTTTCCCGGTTTGACCTTGAATCCCTTGAGAACGGCCAACCGTTCGTCAAAGGTTTCGGTCCGGCAGTTGCAGCTTGCCGTGTTCAGATTGATCCCGCAGTGGGGACAGAGCCCCTTGCAGGACTCCCCGCAGAGCGGTTTGATCGGGACCTGGAGCACGACCTGCTCGAAGATCAGGTTGTCCAGGTCGATCGTGTCCTCCTCGTAATAGGCAAAATCGAGATCCTCGGCCGTCAGCTCCCATTCCTCCCGGGGATCGGCGGGAGGCGGGCAGAACGTGTACCTGAACGAGGCCCCGACCGGGATCTTCGTCGGCTCCAGACAGCGGCAGCAGGGGGCTTCGACCATGGTCGACAGGGTTCCCTCGATGAAGACGTTTTCCCTCATCTTTCGGACGCTGCAGGCGACCTCGATCCTCTCCAGGGTGAAATTGCAGGGTTCCGCGTCCCGGATCATGCCCTGGAACCATTTTCCGTCCTTTTCGGCCCGGAGGTTCATCCCCCCGTCGGGGATCTTGCTGACTGTGATCTTCAAAGAGTGTC
The DNA here is from genome assembly GCA_964403345.1 of uncultured Syntrophus sp. Classification (GTDB taxonomy): domain Bacteria; phylum Desulfobacterota; class Syntrophia; order Syntrophales; family UBA5619; genus JAKAFS01. The sequence goes on from CAYOGU010000221.1 coordinate 3,290, forward strand.
CTCTTTCCTGAAATCCAACGGTCGGTCCCCCGGAAAGAACCATACCGTGTAAAGGGTTGAAGTAAATTACAAACCGTCCGGATTGTCAAGGAGAATTTCGCCGATCCGGCCGTTTACGGGAGATTTATAAACGCAACAGGGGATAAATTCAAATGGAATCTTCCGGCCGGTCTCTCCCCGGGTCTCCCTGCCAGGAGATTCCCTCTCCGGCCCTGCCGGGTCGGCCTCAACCGTCCGTTTGGGTTTCCGGACGCGTCGGCTGGCGCCTCGGCTGGGGGCCTGTTGGCGAAATCCGCCTTGACAAAAGGGGGGATGGGGCCCTATATGGCGGGAAAAAGTCTCCCGGATCACGGCGATACCGTCCCGAAAGGGCGGTATCGCCGTCCTGGGAGACCGAAAAAAGGCGGTGGACATGACCCAGAAGATCCGAACGCGTTTTGCCCCCTCTCCAACGGGGTTCCTCCACATCGGCGGGGCCCGGACGGCCCTTTTCAACTGGCTCTTCACGCGGAGGCTCGAGGGAACCTTCATCCTCCGGGTGGAGGACACGGACCAGGTCCGCTCGACCGAGGCCTCAACGCGCGCCATTCTCGACGCCATGACCTGGCTCGGCCTGAACTGGGACGAGGGGCCTTACTTCCAGGCCGAACGGGTCGGGATCCACCGCGAGATGGTCCAGAAGCTGATCGACGAGGGCAAGGCCTACTACTGCACCTGCACCCCCCAGGAACTGGAGGCGAAGCGCAAGAAGGCCCTGGCCGAGGGGCGAAAGCCAAAGTACGACGGGACCTGCCGCGAAAGGGGGCTGGCCCGGTCGGAGAACTCCGTGGTTCGGTTCCGTTCCCCGGAGGTCGGCACCACCGTAGTCCACGACCTGATCAAGGGGGACATCGCCTTCAGCAACGAGGAGTTGGACGATCTCATCATCGAACGGGCCGACGGCTATCCGACCTACAACTTCGCCGTGGTCGTGGACGACGCCCAGATGGGGATCACCCATGTGATCCGGGGGGACGATCATGTGAACAACACGCCCAAACAGATCCAGATTTACGAGGCCCTGGGCTACGAGGTTCCCCTGTTCGGACACGTCCCGATGATCCTCGGGGCCGACAAGGCCCGGCTCAGCAAGCGCCACGGCGCGACCTCGGTCATGGCCTACCAGGAGATGGGATTCCTTCCCGAGGCTCTGGTCAACTACCTGGTCCGCCTCGGCTGGTCCCACGGCGACCAGGAGATCTTCTCGACCGAGGATCTGATCGCCAAGTTTTCCCTGGAGGCGGTCGGCAAGTCGGCGGCCGTCTTCAACCCCGACAAGCTCCTGTGGCTGAACCAGCACTACATCAAGACCTACCCCGAAAAGCGGCTGATCGAGGCGATGCTTCCCTTCTGGGTGCAGCGTGGCTTCGACGTCTCCGACCGGCCCTTCGTGGCCAAGGCGATCTCGGACCTCCGGGAACGGGCCAAGACCCTGGTGGAACTGGCCGATTCCGGGGCTTTCTACTTCCAGGAGGAGATCCCCTACAACCCCGAGGCGGCGGCCCAGTTCCTGACGCCGGAGTACAAAGGTCACCTGGAGGCGGTCGCGGAAAGGATTCCGGCCCTTTCCGACTACACGAAGAGCGGTCTGGAGGCCTTCCTCCGGGCCCTGGCCGAGGAGCGGGGGACGAAGCTCAAATGGATCGCCCAGGCCGTTCGAGTGGCCCTGACCGGCCGGACCGTGAGCCCCGGGATCGACGAGGTGATGGTCACCCTGGGCAAGGAGCGGACCGTCCGGCGGCTCCGAGCCGCCATCGCCCGGATCGGGGCCGCCGGGTGATTTTCGCCTTGACATTTTTGCGGATTTCCATTAAAAGCAGCATTCCGCTTTTTCTATCCACGGTCCCATCGTCTAGTGGTTAGGACGCTGGCCTCTCACGCCGGAAGCAGGGGTTCAACTCCCCTTGGGACTACCAAAGCAAATCGAGGGGTTGGCCAATCAAGGCCGACCCCTTCATTTTTATCCTCCAAAATTTAGATCAGCCCAATTGCCTGACACCGAAGGCGCAGCCTATTTCTCAAGTGTCACGTTCTGCAGCCGCTTTGAGGGCGTTAATTTCCATCTTTTTCTATTGACAATTTCAAATTCACATTTTAAATATGTATCAAAAGTCATACGGAGAGAGAAGATGAAAATCCCGAGGGAGGATACGGCAAGGACGCGGGGGAAGCTGCTGGCGGCTGCGGGCGAGATCTTCGCAGGGAAGGGGTTCCGGGACGCGACGGTGGCGGAGATCTGCCGGAAGGCCGGGACCAACGTGGCCGCCGTCAACTACCACTTCGGCAGCAAGGAGACGCTCTACCGCGAGGCCTGGCGGCACGCCTTCGTCCGGTCCATCGAGGCACATCCCCCGGACGGGGGCGTCGCTGCCGGGGCTCCGGTGGAGGAGCGACTGCGGGGTCAGGTCTCGGCCCTGCTCCACCGGATCGCCGACGAGAACAACCGGGAATTCCGATTCATGCAGCGGGAGGTCACGAACCCCACCGGCCTCCTGAAAGAGGTGATGCGGGAGGCGTTCCGCCCCCTGCAGGAGAGGACCAGGGATCTGGTCCGCGAACTCCTCGGCCCGAAGGCTACGGAACAGGATGCGCAGTTCTGCGAGGTGGGGATCATCAGCCAGTGCATCAACCCGATGGTCATCCGGAATCGATCCCGGGCCGATGACGGTGTTCAAGAAGGTCCTTCCGGGATCGTCGATATCGACGCCTACGCCCGGCACGTCGTGACCTTCTCGCTGGCCGGGATCGCCGCGGTCCGCACAGCGGCCGAGGCGCGCCGGAAGAGTCCCAAGGCCGGACCGCCCATGAAGGGGAGGCGGCCATGAACTGCCTGCCGACAATCCATCGTTTTCGGGTGGCCCGGAAAGTCCTGGTCCTGCTTGCACTCGCCGGACTGGCAGGATGCGCCGCTGTGGGGCCGAACTACGTCCCGCCCAAAGCGTCCCCCCCTCCCGCCTGGCACAGCCCGCTGCAGGGGGGGATCGCCGTCGAGACCGAGCCGCGGAACCTGGCGGCCTGGTGGACGACCCTCCAGGACCCGCAACTCTCGCGGCTGATC